>JAZUPS010000165.1:0-2660 GCA_045605305.1 Victivallaceae bacterium | reverse complement strand
TTTGCGCTGATCGGGGGTAATGACGCTGATAAGGAGCTTATCCTGATGTTGGCGGGGGAGATTTTCCAAAAGGGAAAAGATGCGGTCGCTATCCTGGGCGCGGGTGTACATGAAAACGACCGCCCGGTATTCGGGAAGGTCACGGTGCTTGTCTTTATCCAGTTTGCCAAGCGGCATGGGGGAACAATCCACCCACTGAAGTTTGTGTTTGCTCTCCCCCGGAACATCCCCCGGCATGGCGGCAAAAAGGGCGGCAGAGAAGGTTACTGCCAGAAAAAGAAAAAAGTATTTGTTCATATAAAAAACTCCGGATCGTTGAAATTACATTTTTTGAGGACTTTTGAAATCACCTCTCTTATATAAGATACCGCCCGCAGGTGATTTTTTCAAGCCGGAGAAGCGGAAACTTCGGTTTTTGACGGCGAAAAGCGGATTTTTTTGAACCGGAGAATGTCTGCTCTTGAAAATGGTTGTGTGGTATGCTATATTAAGGTGGTTGCGGAAATCTTATCCGCTTGATTATTCAAGAGTTTGCTTCGATTGTAAAAATTATTGAAAGGTGTGAAAAATGCAGGCTGTATGTTCAAAATGTCGTGCAAGCTACGAGGTGAATGCTCCGGGAAATTATCAGTGCCAGTGCGGCGGGATCATCAGTGTTGCTCCGGCAGCTCCGGTGGGCGGCGCCCCGATGGGCGGGATGCCAATGGGGGGAATGCCCGTGGGGGGCGCTCCGATGGGGGGAATGCCTATGGGCGGAATGTCTCAGCCCGGCGGCTCTTACTACAGTGAGCCGAAACTGTGCATCTTTTTGAAGATCAATGCTGCGATTCTGGCGCTGCTCGCTTTTGTTTCCCTGATTCTCGGGATCATTGTCAATGCTCAAGTCAACTTTCTGGCGGCACTGGGATTGTATACCGGATTCATCTCACTTGGCATCATGGCGGCATTCTGCTTCTTTGTGGTGGAGTATCTTTCCCGGTTGATGTTCTATCTTTTCAAGACCTCTGACACCAATTCACAGATTTTGAAAGAACTTCAGAAAAAGTAAGCAAAGCGCACTTTCCGGCAGTTGCACCATAAAAAAGCTCTTTTTTTTATAAAAAAATTTGAAAAAGTCGATAAATGGTGCTAAATTAAAGGGATTGCATGCGGAATATGAGCTTTTTGAAATGGCGGCGCACCCGATCATCGCGCAGGCCGCAGGGCGGAATATCCGTGAGCATTAGAGAAGCACGTCCCGAGAGGCGAGAGGCAGATTAAGGAGCGCAAGTTCCTTTGAGCTGGAGGATGCTGGAGGCAGTAGAATCCGGTTTGCAGCAGTGCGAAAATAAGCTGCATCGGTCTGGAACATCCCGGTGAGCGGGCAGGAATTCTGACGAAAAAATTTTTTATCAGGTAAAAGAAAATGAAAACTTATTTGGCTAAAGTTGGCGAGATCAAGCCGGAGTGCTTGCTTTTCGACGCTTCTGAAATGCCCGTTGGCCGTTTGGCGGTTCGTATTGCCAATGCCCTGCGCGGCAAAGATAAACCGACCTATACTCCGCACATTGATACCGGCGCGTTTGTCATTGTGATCAACGCTTCCAAAGCGGTTTTTACCGGTCACAAAAATGAGCGCAAAGAGTATGTTGATTACTCCGGTTACAGCAGCGGCAGAACTGTGACTACTGCTGACAAGGTTCGCCAGACCAATCCTGAGCGTCTGATCAAAGATGCGGTTTGGGGAATGATGCCCCACGGCCGTCTGGGTCGTGCGCAGTTTGCGAAGTTGAAAGTTTATGCCGGTACTGAGCATCCCCATGCCGCTCAGCAGCCTGTCAAAGTCAATCTGGAGAAGTAAACCATGGTCAAGAAAAGTGATGTTGTGCTGGCTACCGGTCGTCGTAAATGCGCCGTGGCGCGTGTCCGTTTGACTCCCGGCAGCGGTAATGTTGTTGTCAACGGCAAAGCGATGGCAGAATACTTTAACAGTGAATCTCTGTGTGGATTTATCAATCAGGTTTTTGCGGTCAGCGAGACTGTTGGTAAATTTGATATTGCGGCCAACTGTGATGGCGGCGGCATGGCAGGTCAGGCTGGCGCTCTGCGTCACGGAATTGCCCGTGCGCTGATCAGCTATGATGAAGAGCTGCGTGCTGAACTGAAGAAAGCCGGAATGGTTACCCGTGATGCCCGCGTCAAGGAGCGTAAAAAATCCGGTCAGCCGGGAGCGCGCCGTCGGTTCCAGTTCTCCAAACGCTAAAAATATTTTGGAAATTCTGGGGAATGTCGCTTGACAAACACCGCTTTCCGATGTATATTATAGCATCGTTTTGAAAGAACGTTGCACCCATAGCTCAATTGGATAGAGCGTCTGGCTACGGACCAGAAGGTTAGGGGTTCAAATCCCTTTGGGTGTACCAAATATTAGCCCTCTTGAGAGTGATCTCAAGAGGGTTTTTCTATGTTCTCTTTCGGGGGAAAACTGTGTTTATTGCCATTCTCCGTACCCATGTATATTATTCCCCGGTTATCAGATAGCAGTTGCTCCCTTTGGCGAGAATGGGTATTTTCACTCGTCGGAGCCAAAGGTGAAGAGCAACTGCTTGACAGATTCCCAAAGTTATGCTACGGTAACATGTGTGTTATTCCGGTTGATCACGGAAAAACACACGGAAGAT
>JAZUPS010000164.1:0-39443 GCA_045605305.1 Victivallaceae bacterium | reverse complement strand
TTTTTACTGCTTACGACAGCAGATATGATTGCCTTTTTACCTTCTTTCAAAGCGGGCAAATTAAATTCAATTTGCGTTAATTCAGTGATTTTACCATTGACGATCTTTGCAATATTCAACTGTTTTTCTGCGATAATTTCCGGCAGGACATAAATCGTTAGCAGAATGCTTTCTTTTTCACTTTCCCAATAAGGTGCGACAGAGCCGGTTCAGTTCAGCTTCACTCAAATCACGACAGGAGGCAAGTTTCCCCAGCTAAGCTGCGGGTGCGACTTTTCGCTTTTCTTGTCTTACTTCTTTTCTTGCGAAAAGGAGTAAGGGGCGGCGTGAGCATTCCTGCAAAAAACGCCCCATATCAGTGAACAGAGCATTCCGTTTACTGCTGCTCTGCGTGAAACTGCTGGAAAGCTTCAAAATAGCGTTTGCCAAGTTCATGCTGGGAAACGGTATCAAAATGCAGATTATCTCCGCGGTGTGTCAGATCTTTGGTATGAACATACCGGAAAGCAGTATCTTCTCTGCTTAAAGTTTCCAGAGCATCATCGACGATATCGATATGAGAACTTATATCATCGTCATAAAACGATGCCATATCTCCGGCAATAAAAGGTATCTCCGGACCAAGCTGCAGATCCCGCCGGAAGTTACGGACAACGGTACGCAGTTTTTCAGTATAACCATCGGTTTGACAAGCGGCATCGCTTTCCCCCTGATGCCACAGCACGGCGATGATCCTGCCGCTTTTCTGTGCCTCCAATGCCTTTTTTACCGCATCATCGTACGGATGCTTCTCCGGATCATGGGCATCAACTCCGCCGGGCATCCATGCGGCAATGGGAGTACCGCCGACGGCACACGGGATCAAGCCGACGACCTGCCCCGGATTGGCTGCGGCGAGCATTTTTCCAAAAGTCCTGCCGGGACCTACTCCGCAAACTTTCTGCCCTGTTCCCGGGATCACGGTTTCAAAAGGATCACTGCTCTCGATTTTTTCTCCGTCAGCACTGAAAGTCCCTATAAACGGGCGGTCTTTGGTGATCGGTTCTATCGCCGGTTGCCATTTGCCATCAGGACGGATCATCAGCAAATCAGGGATCAGAGTCAGATCTTCCGGTTCGGCATATCCCCGACCTGCCATATTGGATTGACCGGCGAGCAGAACCAGAAGTTTTTCAGTTGATACTTTATTCTCTTTCATAATATTTTAATCCTCCATATCTTATTGGTATAATATACTGCAATACTCCGCAAAAAACAAATAAAATACGGAGCTGTTATCAATTACTATTGTCCCACGCTTTACAGCAGAATACCTACTCATAATTGGGAACGGAGCGTCCCCAAAAAAAGAAAGAGCATTTGTGATGAGCAAATGCTCTTAAAAAAATTATACCAGCTGCTTGATATCTCCTGATATCTGCCATGATTCCCGGATATCAAGTTTGCGGTCAAAAGAACTTATCCCCGGGCGTTCAGGGAAAATTCCCATCAATCCGGTGATAAACTGATAGACCGGCCCGGAACTCCAGGCGTGACATTCACTGCGGGTTCTGTCATGGGGAACTTCCGGAAAAGTGGTAAATCCCATTTCCAACATTTTCCGCCACGGCTCAAGCTGCTTGATGAAGTTTTCTGCATCGCCGCATTTTTTCAGTGCTTCAAGCACATAGAATCCAAAGTACAAAGAACATTGGGTCAGCGAGTTATCCGATACCGCCTGCGCCAGAAAATCTTTCTGCTTTGACGGCTCAACAGCATCAGATAATACCGCCATCACCTGCGAGTGTATACTGTAATATTCTTTGTCCGGCACATCCCGGTAACGGTTTTTCTCCCGGTCAAAGCAGTACTCATTCACCGCCCTGATCGTCCGGTCGCGCCGCCCGGTCAGCCTTTTTGCGGTATCCGTATCTCCAATGATGCACAATAATTCCGCACTCATCCGGCATGCTTCTGCATAAAAAAGATTCAATACCGTTTCCGGAGAACCCTCATCGCGATTGCTCTTGCCTCCCGGCCAGCACGAAGTCCAGTCGGTAAAAGTCCAGTCACCTGGTCCACCGATCAAACCGTTTGCCAGACGGAGTCTTTCAAAATAATCCAATACCGCCAGTATGCCGGGGACATGTTCATTTACCACCTCGCTTTTGCCGAAATAACGGTAATGATCGTGAACCATCATCACCCATATCAGACTGAAAAGCGGGATCGTCTGTTGGAAATTGGTCGGATACCGGGAATAAGTCAGTCCCGTATGCTGCCTCGACCAGTCAAAGTGGCACAATGCTTGTCTGCCCGGAGCATCTTCTCCGGTGGCGGCATAAGAGATCAACGCCTGGATCCTGGTATCTCCGGCATATTGCATTTGTTCATAATACGGACAATCCTCGTAGTGTTCGTGGATACAGCAGCGGGCAGTGTGCCACGCCGTATCGTAAATTTTTTCCAGCAGCGGATTACCCGGAGAACGGAATTCAAAATATTTTTCAAAAGGATAAGTGGCAAAAGTGATTTTGAGATATTCCAGAATCAATGGTTCTGATAAGTCGAGTTCCAATTCAATAAATCTGCCGGTACGGAAGTGAAAACTGTCGTATTTCCACTCTTTTTTCGATGGCAGGATCAACCGGTCACCATAACCGTTCTGCCCGATGATACCTTTAAGTGGTTCTTTGCGGCATCGGCGGGTTTCTTCATCAAAGAGCGCTTCCGAATAGGCACAGCGGCATATTCCGCTGCCGCCGGAGCCTGCCAGATGGATCATGCTGGTTTGGTTTCTGCCGATATCCACGATGATCCGGTGTTTGCCGGCAGGCAGCTGCCCGGTAAGAATGCCATTGGTCAATCTGACGGATTTTTCCCCGCAAAGGATCTTTGCCAGCGGGGTCGGAATATAAGCCGATTTTTTGATCATTCGGGGCATCAGGCGCCAGGTGGTCTGGGTATCATTGCGGCATTTGCCGGAAAATTCAGCTTTGCCGATTTTTACCGGAGTCACCCATGACGGATTATCGCAGGGAGCGGTACACCAATTGGCATCAAATTGGTTGAAATCCACTTCATCCATAGGCGGTACGGGAGTGATGATTCCGGTGCCCCATGCTTCATGCCACTCCAGAGAACGGCGGGATGTATCGATGCGGCACTGCCACTTTTCCGGCATGTCAAGACGAACTTCTCCGGCGAATCCGCAAACCAGCACCCCTGTACCGTTATGGATCTCGCTCCACGGCATGGGGCATTCCCGCCAGCTGCCGCGCCAGACGAGCACATCTAATGCAATAATATGCTCGCCCGCAGAAAGATCAAGGGTATACTCCTCGTAATTATAGTGCGAAATATCTCCCCGACATGGACCGTTGCCAATGAATTTGCCATCGCAGTAAAAGCGGTAACGGCAATCAGCAGAGACTGCCAGCGACATTGTCTGTGCTTCTGCCAGAGAGAATTTCCGGACATAAAGCGTATAGCCGGGCATCCAGGTGTATTGGTCGGGGTGGCGGCACCATAATGGTTCTTGGGGGAAGAGATTCATCAGTATGCCTCCGTAGCATCTGTAATTTTGAATGTCTTGATTTCAAAGGGTTTGAATTGCAGAACAACAGAACTGTCTTCGCCGGTGATGCCGTTATCACGCCATTCGAGGATATCACACTGGGAATATTTTGCTTTGCCGGCAAAATACATTTTCGCTTCGCTGAATTTCCCGGCACATTCGACCAGACGGACGATAAAAGTATGGATATCTTTTTCTGCCCGTTTGAAAACTGTCAGTTCAACATTTTCACTTTCCAGATCAACCGGGAGAGACAACGAACCGCTGAATCCGGCAAAAACCTGCACCTGACGGTTGAATACCGATGCCGGACGGGAGAGAACGGTTTCCGGTGCACCGGAGTAGAAGGCGTATCTGAAAGTATGTTCTCCCATATCCGCCGAGGAATCCGGAAATTTAGTTGACCGCAGCACCGCCAGATCGATGATATTATCATGCACGCGGACACCGTATTTGCAATCATTGAGCAAAGCAACGGTTCCGCAATTATCTCTCAATGCCGCATAACGGTGCATGGCACATTCAAATTTAGCCATATCCCAGAGCGTATTGCTGCAAACCGGGCGTTTAAGGAAACCGTACTGCAGATCGAATTCCGCTTCCCCGGCAAAAACGTCCGGCACCGTCGATTCCATTCGCAGCATCCAGTGATTTTCATGCCATGATATATGGTTGCTGAATTCCAGTTCTTCTGCTCCTCCGGTCAAACGGATCTCCTGACGCAGGAATGAATTGCCGAAAGAATATTCCACTGCGATCCGCTCTCGGTCAACTCTGACTGCACGGCCGGTCAGCCGGAAAAGAAGTTTGGTCATGTAATTGTGGTTGATGTTCCACGCATCTTCCGCATTGGGATGGTCGTTATATACCATAAAACGGTTTCCGTTACTGACGACATACCGTTTCTGACGGTAGTCATACATCCGCAGCAATTCGCCGCTTTCGGCAAACTCTGCCCGCAGCAGACCGTTATCCAGCGTAAGATCATCCGGGAAACTCTCCGTTGGGACAGCTGAAGCACGGCGGATCTCCAGAGAAGAAAACGCGTCAAAGGCAAGTCTTACCTGTTTTCTGCCGCCAAATTCATGGATTTCCAGCGGTTTGCCATCCAGTAAAGCCCCTGTCCAATTCTCCGGCAGATCGACCATCATTTCAGCCTTGAATGAAAGCGGATTGAAACAGACTGCACTGTTTTCATCCGGCTGCAGGAGCGATTTTGCCGCATTTTCTTTCAGCTGCTGACACTCCTGCAAAGCAGCAAGGGATTCTGCGGTGCAATCTTCATATACCTCTTTGATGGACGAGCCGGGGAGAATATCGTGAAATTGCCGGAGCAAAGTACCTTTCCATATCCGGTCCAGAGCTTTTGACGGGTATTGTGAAGCATCTGCCATTGCGGAGATCATCTCGGTATCCAGCAGGGTATACTCCAACTGACGGTTGAATTTTTTGGTGCGAGCCTGGGTGGTAAGTGTCCCGCGGTGATTTTCCAGATATAATTCTCCGTTCCACATCGGTAAATCATATTTTTTCTGGCGAAGACGGTCAAAAAATTCGTCGCTTCGACCGAATTTTATCCGCGGTACCGCCAGAAGATCTGCCGCCCGGATACCATGCTCAACAAAACTGTCCGTCGGCCCGCCGCCGCCGTCACCGATGCCATAAAGCACCAGAAATTCATCGATAAAATCATTCTCCTTGAACCGGTTTACCGCCGCTCTCAAAGAGTGGGGCAAAAGAGAACTGGTATAGGTGTTTTCCGGCGGGAAATGGGTCAGGATACGACTGCCGTCGATCCCCTGCCAGTAAAAGGTATGGTAGGGAAATACGTTGACTTTGCTCCAGGATATTTTCTGGGTCAGAAAAGAATCGCATCCGGCAAGATTGATGATCTGCGGCAGAGTCGGAGAATAACCGAAAACATCAGGCAGCCAGAGACTTTTCACTTCGATACCGAATTCGTCCATAAAGAAATTTTTGCCGTGGACAAATTGACGGATCAGAGATTCCGGAGAAGAAATATTGGTATCGGCTTCGACCCACATACCGCCCTGCAGTTCCCAGCGCCCCTCTTTCACCCGTTCTTTCACCCGGGCATATATTTCCGGATAATGTTCTTTGATAAAGGCATAAAGCTGCGGCTGGGACGCTCCGAAAATGTATTCCGGATATCTCTCCATCAGATCCAACTGATTGCTGAATGTCCGGGCGGCTTTGCGGATGGACTCTTTTACCCGCCAGAGCCAGCCGATATCGATATGACCGTGCCCGCAGGCGGCAGCAGAGATCGGCAGAGAGCCGTGCAGATCAAAGAACTTCTGCAAATGAGCCAGTGCGGCAGCGGCATTATCGGGATTTTCACCATAGATCGCCTGTGCTTCATCCAGATAACGGACGATCAGTACGCCGGGATAAGCAGAGGTCGGAGAGTAGACCGACTCTGCCAGCGAGATCAGGATTTTGAAATCGTTGACCAGATGCCAGACATTCTCATCGAATATCCCGGCATCAAGCATGGTTACATGGGTGTTGTAGGTCGGTTTCTGATTGCCAGATTCCAAAAACTTCTCCAATCCGACACCATAGTAATTGTAAGATGCCGCATCACAGTAAAAGCACATTTGCTGACCGCCTTTGACCGGAGAAGTGATCCGGTAAAGGGTCTTGTCATATTTGACAAAGCATGAAGCATCCGTCAAACCGGCAAGTTCCCGCAGATCTTCGGAAAAAAGCAGCAGTTCTCCCCCAACATTGATCTGCATCGCCGCCATTTTTCCATCCCAGCTCTCCGGAACTGTGAAAGTGAAACGAAATACTGCATTGTCCCACGCTTTTCCCCACTGTTCTCCGAGAGAGATCTCCTCATAGAGTAATTCCTTGAATTTCTCTTTGGCGACGACCTCCTGCACTTTGGAGATCTCTGCCTTTACGGAGATCTTTTCCCGGAGGAAGTGATCAGCCAAACGGGTATGGGAAAGTTTGGCTGATTCCAACTGTTCTACAAACTCAAAGTCCTGCATAATACGATCAACGGTGATTTTTTATAAGTTTTTTCTGAATTCTTTCCACTCTTCAGCAGTGCCGAGGAAGTAAAGATTGGTCTCAAGTTTTCTCATTTCGGCAGTGATTTTATCGGTATTTTCTCCGACCTGACAGTCGCGGAAAACATCGTACACATTGGTTTTGCACGGCAGTTTGATAACTTTTTTGCCGTCGCATGTAGCGTGGATACCCACAAATCTGCCATTGGCAAAGATCGCTTCGCCATTGTCGACGTAGGTGTGACATCCCGCTTCTTTGAGCAGTTGGTTCAGGGATTTCTGGCTCATCTGGGGAACCAGGGAAACCACGGATGTGTAATTGGGAAATTTCTTTCTGGCAAATGCCGCAGTTCCGTCGGCCAAATATCTGCCGAGAACTTCCACCCCGTCACTTGGTTTGATCCTGAAACTGGGCCGGATGCTGGGCATGGCTCCGGAAACTTCATCACCGATACGCATTTGCAGAGCCAGTGATGTGGAAGATGCGGAAATATCTATGCCGGTCAACGCTTTCATCGCCGATTCATCGATACGGTCGTTTTTGAATGCTCCCGGAGCATAACCGAAAATAACCGTTTTCCCGTCTTTGCAGAATTTGCTGCGGATGGCGGCACGTTCTTTTTCACTCAAGGCAAAACCGTTGGCGATAATGATGCAGCGGTAATTCTCCGCCGGGAAATCATCACGCAGAATATCATGGAGCAGATAAGCGTCATAGGGAACACCGCTGCGTGCCAGATTCTCCCGAAGATGTCTGGTAACGGTCTTGGTCAGGGAAATACTGTCGATACTCAACATATTGATCGATTCCGCCGAATAGAGCAGTGCGACCTGATTCGGGATGATACCGCCGAAATTCAAGGAGGCATTGCCGATACGCTGCAGTTTGCCGCCCAATTTATGCATTTCAGGAGCAGTAAACCAGACTTCCGCCATATCGTAGAAATAAATTCCGCCGTCATTGCACAGATTCCAGATGAAATTCCGTTTCATCAGCTGGAGGTCTTCATCCAGATTAAGTGAGTAGGTATTGCTCTGCCGGGATCCCAGATGGGTACGGGAATCCTGCTCGCTGACCAATTTTATTCCCCGCAATTTCAATGAAGTATGCGGGATATGACATCCGTTGGGAGAACCAGGTGCACGCATATTGTAATCCTGCGGCGTGGTAACGATATTCAGCAAACCGCTGTCAAAAATATCTCCGAATTTCAAGTGGGCATTATTCAAAAGCTGGAAACCTTCATAACACAATACATAGCCGCCGTAGATGCTCAAAAGTTTATCCGGTGCAGCCTGACGGGCATTCTGCAAAGCAGATATCGCCCATGTCGCCAAACAGTGATTCTGACAGTCGATATAATCTTTCACACAGGCAGCATCTCCGGTATAGTCCCGCAGAACCCCGTTTTCACAGCGGCTGCGCAAATCAGCTGACGGCACTGAAGCAGTGTCAAACGTGACCTTGGGATCGTTCCAGGCTTTGCGCAGAGCGTTGAGATCGTTTTGGTATTTTTCGCGGAGGTAATTGCGGAAATAACTCTGCATGGCAGGACTGTAATCGGCATATTTGCCGATCCAGCCGCCAAGATATTGAAATTCTCCGCCGTCACACTGGGAACAGAGCCGGTAACCGGCAATATTATCTGCATAACGGCTGTTTTCCAGATAGTTAATGGTTGCCCGGAGCATTTTTCCCACATCCCGACGCAATTTCATTGATGCCGGACTGCTTAATGCATGAGGATGTTTGTCTCCTGCCAACAGCACTCTTTCATCCGGATTGGCATCAGCCCACCATTGGGGAGCATCAATACCGATTCCGAAGATGATCTTCACATTCGGATTCATTTTCAGATATTTAGCCATACCGCGTTCGATCATATCCCAATCATATTCATCCGGTCCTTTCCAGAAGCTCGCGACAACACCGGAGGCGTACGTTTGAGAGGTTATACCGTTGGCTAAAATAAATTCCGTACCATGATCCAAAAAATCACGCATTTGGCGGCGGGTACGCAATCCCAAGCCTTTGAAGCCGTTAAAAAACAGCGGTTTGCCGTCAGCGGTAATGATATTCTGACCGTTCTTGAAAATCACATCATATTTTACCTTACGCGGAGTGCCGGTATAAGGAGGAAGTTTTTCCTGATTACCAAGATCTTCTTCTTTCAGCGGAGCATCGCTGCTCAAATCGGTATACGGCAGTGCACCCCAGGGATTCAGCGGAACATTGCCGATGACTTTCACCGCCAGATCCCGTTTGCCTGGGCGTTTGCTGCAAGTCCATGATGCATCGCTCAGCAATTCAGTTATTTTGCCGTCGGCACTTTTGAAATAACCGTGGAAAAGAACACCGCCGGGACCTCCATGATTGTCGCATGCGACTTCGATCTCATTTTCGCCGTCCCGGAGGAAAGAAGTGATATCCATGACCAGCGGGAATCCCCAATAACCGCGATGACATACAAATTTGCCGTTTATCCGCAGAGCGTACTGATCGTCTGCAGTCATCTGGATCTTGCCGGAAACCGGTTTACTCAAGGTGAATTTTTTACCGACATAACTGAATCCTCTTTTGTCCGCAAATTCCGGATGTGCGACCCACAAGGCTTTCCACGGAGAATAAGAACCGGCTCTGACGACAGCTTTGACATTTTTATCAACTGCCAGCAATACTGCCCCAACCGGTTTTACGACCTGTGCCGGCAGAGTGATATCCTTTGTCAGTTGCGGAAGTTCCCGGTACTCTTCATCAAAGAAGTGCAGACGGCTTTTTCCTTCGCCGTGCAGATCGTAGCGGACATCCACTTCTAAAGGCAGACAGTGGGACGGATAAACCGCCAGCAGATCAAATTCCTTTTGGAACGACACCTCCTCAACGATATGTTTTTTGCCGGGATTACCGGTGAAATCCAAGCGGATACCAGTGATTTTGCCTTTATATCCGGCAGATTCCCGCATATTCAAATAAACATAGCAGCTTTTCGGACTGACGCTGAAGTATTGACGCTTGATCCACTTGTCGCTGCCGGGATTTGCGGAATCACTTCTGGTGAAGTAAATCGATATGCCGCCGGTGAAAATTTCTTCGCCGTGCAGTTTCACCCTCAAATAAGGATATTCAGCAGCATTGATATCCACCTTTTGCCATGCGGTTTGCGAATCGGTGTCATTCAGGCGGAAAGAGAATCCTTCACCGTGATTTTTGAAATCCGCCATACATGCTCCCGGAGCCCACGGCGGCAGCTGATCACTGTAAAAAAATTCCAGTTGGTCGATTTCCAGACTTATGCCGGG
Organism: Victivallaceae bacterium; assembly: GCA_045605305.1. Taxonomy (GTDB): domain Bacteria; phylum Verrucomicrobiota; class Lentisphaeria; order Victivallales; family Victivallaceae; genus UBA1784. Next base: position 29,546 of record JAZUPS010000164.1, on the reverse strand, counting down.
TTTGCTGACCGAGAAATCCAGACGCAATGAATCGACGACGCCTTTCCACTGCTTATCTCCGGAAAGATCGACTGTCACTTCGGTATAATTTTTGTCCACGCTGCGACGGGTGTAGATTTTGCGGGCTTCCGCATAGCCCGGAGCATCTTTGCGGGAATAATACCCGGCAAATCCGATATAATCCGCTTCTGAACCTTTTACCCGGAAACGCAGACGGTTGTAATCTCTGGCAAAAATATCAAGTTTTTGGATAATGACGCCGGTATACTTGGCATCGACTTTCACTTTCAATTTTCCATTGCCGCCAGCCAATATCCTGCAGGCCTTACCTTGAGGTATGGTCGGGCGGTTCAGCAAACTGTACGATTGGGCAGAACCGTCTTTGATAAAGGAGAATGCCAGACGGGAAATTTCCAGAGTTTGAGTTGTCGGGGCACTGAAATCCAGACGTATGCCGGAAATATCATTTTTCCACTCCTCTTCGCTGCGCAGATCGACCATAAGATCGTTCCAGCCTGGTTTCAAATCGAAGTATCCGTCGATGCGGCGGGATTCTGTCAGTCCCGGAGCATCTTTCCGGGAAAAATATCCCAGCAAATGCAGTTTTCCCGGTTTGTCACTGCGAACCCGCAGCAGCAGACAATTATATTCTGACGCCTTTACTTTCAACGGCAGAATAGTTGTAGAAGCATATTTGCCAAGACAGGAGACGATCAAATTTCCCTGTTCTGATCTTTTGATCTGCATATTGCCGGCAGGCTTCCAGGAAGCGTTGAGCAACTGATGATCGGCAGCTGAAACCGACATTGCCGCACTGCAAATTCCCCATAAAAAAGGCACAAAAAGTCTTTTGAGTTTCATAATTGACATTATACTTTCTTAAAATTGCTTACCAAGCCCAGCCATCGGCATCCTGATAACCGTATGCCAGTTTCACTTCTTCCGAAGAGCGGTCATTTTTTTTGGCAGAAGCCACATGACCATCGAAAAACACTTCATTCCAGGAATTATTATGTCTGGGGGCAAGATCGTCGATGGGAAGAGTCCCCTGGACAGCCTGTGCTTCATTCCAATGATGTCCGGCTCTGGGGGTATCAGCGAGCACCACGAGCTGGGTCGGATATTTGGATCTGCCCAGTTTTATACCCCGGTACGCCCAGCTGCCGCTTTGATAATATCCGGTCCAGATAGGTCCGATGTAGTTGGCTGCATCGGGAACTTCATTGTTCCACGCCGATACCGGTTCCGGACGGCTGGGACAGTGAAAGTGATCCGGCACTGCGGTACCGGGCAGAAGACCGTTATCATAGGAGGAGAATCCGGCATCAAAAAGAATCAGATGCCCGACAAAACTGTTCCACCTGGCCCCGATACCTTTTTCAGAAAGAGAGAGGGGCACATAACCATCATTGCTTTCGGCATAGTTGATGACCAGCATTCCGAGCTGCTTGAGATTGTTGATACAGCTTGCCGTTCGTCCGCGTTCTCTTGCGGAGTTGAGTGCCGGCAACAGAATCGCTGCCAGAATGGCAATAATGGCGATAACGACCAACAGTTCGATCAGAGTAAAACGCACTTTTTTCATTTTGTTCTCCTTTGTTAGAGAGGTTGTTAATAAGAGTCACACATGACTCCAATGGACTTCATTAAATATTATATTGATTTTTTCATGGCGATAGCGACCAACAGTTCGATCAGGGTAAAACGCACTTTTTTCATTTTGTTCTCCTTTTGTATGGGTGGTTGACTTTCTACTTATAACACTTAGGAATATAAGATTACGTTATTAAGTATATTACATTTTTATTGCTAAACCTTGATTTTTTATGCATATTGTAGTAAAATATGTGCAAATGAATGATTAAACAGTTATTTTTTCTCTCGTTCTTTTTGAAATTTTTCAATTTCAGCGAAACGTTTTTCATCGGACAATGATACATCGCCATCGACCTGACCATTATCGAGCGGATCAGCGACCCGTTTTTTCAAATCCCGGAAAAGACGCCGCATATCAATGATACCCCCGATAATGAACCAGAATGTCGTGATAAATGCGGCAATACACGGTATCAGTAAAGCAGTTATGTAGAAGTAGTGCCCCCACCATTCCGGATGCCACGGCGAAATAAAGTTCCAAATAAGAACCAGAACGAAGCAGATAAGGAATTTGAAAATAAATGTATATATGAATATACTCCATGAAATAACTTTGTCTCCGGTTGTGAATTCATGAGTTATTCCAAGTAGAGATTTACACACATTTATAAAGCTCCACTTGAATTTTTCCGGCTTATCACCATCAGTATTGTAAATACCGCGATGCAGTATACGGTCGAGGTTAAATGGTTTTTTATAAGTCACCCATGATCCGATAAGAAATGCTGCCAGGCAGAAGATCATGATGATAAAGTTGATTTCCATTGAATTTATGGGGAACTTATGTGCAGACATCCGCCAGACGATCAGCGGTTCAAACGGGGCAGAGCAGGTTTCCAGAAATGCTGCCACCATTTCCACGTAGCCGTGTTCTTCCAGAAAAGGATAACAGACATCCGCCCAATTGCGCTGCAGAAAAATAAAACCCAATGCGAGAATCATTCCTGATAGAAGCGAAGCAAATGCCCCTGTCGTATTGCCGAAGCGGCTGTAAAGCCCGAAAATTATCATCGGTCCAGCTCCGACCCACAGTGAACACATAATGGTTACAAACATATTCACATAGTCCAGTTGAGCCATGAAAAACGAAGTGAAAAACCAAAAAATTCCGCATCCGAGTGCAGTTAAGCGAATAATCAGAATATGCTTTTCCGGGGCTATTCCCTTTTTCATAAATGGCAGTATGCAGTCCTGCGCGATCGTCATGGATGAACTGAATAACCGGGAATCATCTGTTGATAGCATCATCAGCAGAACAAACAGAGCGAACAGACCGATCATACCTTCCGGGAGCATATTTTTAAGCGTTACAGGCAGCATCATCTGATGATACAAGGTATTGAATTCCTGAAATTTTTCTTCGCCATTTTCGATATCGCCCTGTTTTAATCGCTGATGAACAACATCAAGATGTGCTGTGTCAAGATTGTTTTCATGGGATAAATGTGCATCTCTGCCGATCTCATGAGACCGTGGAGGCATTGCCGCAAGTTCAGAATTTATCTGCTTCCGGACATTGGGATCATCATAACATACTTCATCCAATACTTTGTCGCTCAAATCATCTCTGATGGTTTTGGCTGTCGGAGCAAACGAATTATGACTCATCACGACAATAATTAACAGTGCCAACAGCAGATAGAGGACATCTCCGAACATTCCACGCCATGTGCCCATGATATTTGCCATTTTTTGCTCATGAGGTGAACGGGCAGACATTTCGCTGCTCGAGCCGATCCAGTTGCCGCGATTGATAATACTTGAATAGATGGTGACCAGCAATGCAAAAACATTGAAATCACGAAGCGCTTTTACATCATACGGATCGAGAAAACTTTCCCCGGGGACACGGTCCATCATCACCGGTACAACCATATCGCTCCAGGAGATTTTGCTGATGATGAACAGGAAAAAAATCATCAGCAAAGGGTAGCAGAGAAATCCCTGAATAGTATCTGTTATCATCAGAGACAGACCTCCTCCGAGCCAGCATATCAAAACACACATACTGATAAGAAGCAGAGTCAGAATCATAAATGTCGGTATTTGAAAGCCGAAAAGTTCAAATCGCTGTGGCAATCCGATATAGTAGATCATAAATCTGGCTGCAAGAGCCGGACACATACAGTTGGCAAGTAATTCTGCGATAGAACGTAAAATTGATGCATAAATGCGTAAAGAACGGTTATAACGCAATTCCAGAAATTGCCCCATGCTCAAGCATTTTGTTTCACGAAAGCGGTAGATCACGAAACCGCTTAATGCCATAATAACGCTTAAAGGCAGCAGTATGCTATTCCAATAAGTCATTGCCAATCCGGTTCTGTAGTTTACTTCAACGAAGCCTATCAGCGTAAGTACTGCCAATCCGGTTGCGACACTGCCGACACTCAAAACATAACGGCCGGCGACCCGTCCTGCCGCAAGATAATCAGTCACCCCTTTTATATAACGGCGGGAATAAAGTCCCATATATATAACAAAAATCATCGGGATAATCGCTATTGCCCAGTCCAATATACTCATGTATTTTCCCTTTCGTTTTCATCCGAGGAGTATAAAACAGCTATATACATTTTACACCCTGTCTTAAGATAGTTTTTTTATATAAATATCCTTGATTTTTTATGCAATTAATAGAAGAAAAACTGCATTTTGCCCACGATAGATAGAAAGATCTATCCATGCTTATTTTACTTTTATGAAACAATATTCAAGCGGCATAATCTGCTTATTCACAGTAACCGAATTATTGTTTCTGCAGAAATCCGCGGCAATCCATTTGCCGTCATCATCGAGGATTTCCAATGATGAAAATTCCGCACCGTGCAAAGTGAAAGTTATTTCGTCCATCGGATCTGCACAAAGATTATTCACCGTCAGCAGCGAATATCCGTCAAGCCGGTTCCAGTAAACCGCTGCCGGGTGTTCACCGCTGAATGCCGCCGGGGTGTTATCCACCATTGCCAATGCTCTTTGCAGCAGAATACGCCGGAAACGGTTGAAGTATCCCATGAAAAATGAATCTCCCGTCATTATCCACGGAGAAAGCAGATATTTCCCTTTTGCAAGTGTTAATCCCGGCGAATAAGGTGTTTTGTCATAACGCATAACCGTGGATAACTGTCTGCCGTCACAAGCAAATTTCAAAATCTTTTCATCATCGCAGCGTTGTGCAGAAACTCTCGGGTAACTTAATCCGTAAATTGCCGGATCAGACTCCTGAATTTCCTCCCAGGCATATCCGGCATCTTTAAGCATACAAAATTCAGCAGAAGACACGCCGACATTTTCTCCGAAACCACGCTGATAAAGTATCATTATTGATTCTGCATCCAGCAACAGTTTGGATATCAGCAACCGGCGAATTTCATCATCATTCATTGCAGCAATAGTTGCTCCGGAAATTGCGTTCCATTGTTCAGAAGAAAATCTTTCCCAGCGGACAAGCTTATGGCTTATCCCCAATATGCCCAGCGTATAAGCCCATGAGATGGAATTATTTCGCAGCCCGAGACTTGCCGTTTCCGGTTTTACAGGAATTTTGGAAGCTGCATCAGGCAGATAAAGAATATTGACCCCCAATGCATTGGCTTCATTGCATCCAAGGTCAGTCACCACATCAAGCCTTGGTTTGATCGCATGAAGTTTCTTTCCGAGGGATTTGTCGAGAATAATTCCATTTCCCATCATATCGTAATGGTTGATTGTAATACCTTTTGAGCCGTAAAGCGGTGCTGAAAGACATTCCCATGCCACCATTGTACAGCTTTTGCTGTATTTCCCGCAACGCGGAGAACTCTCCATTTCCGGGAATGATTCCAGCATACCGGCATCCAATTCAGAGACCGTTTGTCTGGCAATTTCCGGAAGGCACAACATGGCATAATTTTCTGTGTACGGAGGCAAATGCGGACGTACAGCCAGCGGAGTGTCGGGAGAGAATTTTTCTTTGAATTCATACCAGCTGGCTCCTTCAATGGAATGGGTATCCGGGCTGCTTCGCATCAGTCCGAGGCGTGCTTGCGGGTATGCTTTGCGAACAGCCTGATAAAGAAATCCGGCAGCCCCCATCAATGATTCATTGCCGGCAAACATCCATGCCCGGCGTGCATCCAGATCACTAGCACGGATCCTGGCAAGTAATTCTTCCCGGTTGATTGACGGAATATTCAGTATCTCTGCTGCTCTTTTCAGATGGGTTTCGCAAAAACAGCCGCCGAAACCGAATTCATCACCGAAATTGTGCAATCTCCAATCATCCTCTACCCAGATCACTGTCGGCTGAAGTTCTGCCGCAATACGGGCGAACCAGGTTGATAATTCTTCTCGCCATATTTGATCGTACGGACATGCTGTCAGTGTCGCAACTTCTCCTGTTTCTCCAACGAGTTTGGTCATTTTTGCCAAACGTTCGGCAAGTACTCTGCCTCTTGAACGGTGAACGAGAGTTGACCAGGGGTTGACGCTCAATTCAACCCCGATTTCAGTAAGAGATGACTTGATTTTTTTAGCAGTGGCAAGCCACGCGGAACGTTCGTTTTCATCAGTGAATCCCTGATAACACTCTTCAGGATTGTGAAAAAGCATAACTTCTCCGATAGAACTCGTTTTGCAGAATTCGACCAGTTCTTTTATCCGGTCGTCTTCGTGAAAACCCGGATCAATATAGTAACGCAGAATGTAACGGAAACTCATACAGTACTTCCTTTCCCCTTTTATTAGTGAGCTGATATAATCTGATTATTTTATCATATTTTATGAATCCAGACAGTAAGTGCAATTTGATTTCTGCACTTGTATTCAAAACTTATCCATCAGAGCAAAAAACAGAGAGTGGATATTTTCTGAAACAGCATTGCTCTTTTGCGGTATTCTGATCATTGGTCTTTCGCCGTGCATGGCATCGTTATCCGAAAGCTGCCAATCATATTCTGCCATAAGCATTTTTGTACTTGCTGTCGGCGGAAGATAGCAGGGATGTTCGCCAAGGCTGCTGAAAAAATTCCGCTTTTCTTCATCAGAAACTTTTGGTGCAAAATATATTTCAGCCAATACTCCATCAACCAGCGCTGCATACATCCGGCAGTTCAGTGCAAAACAATGATTTTTGGAAAATATGCGGTCCCATGATTGGAGTTTGCCTTGAGGAAGCCGTTTTATTTTTCCATTAAAAGTTTCTCCGCTCTCATAAATATTGATAATAGTATTTTTTTCTGTTTCTGTTAATTTGGGACCGCGTTTCCAATCAACTTTGCATTCAATATTGCTGCTGTTTTTTCTTTTTACAGTCGGAGGGATCACAAATTTTTCCCAGCCGCAAATTTCGTATACCCGGAAAAATTCTGTATACAATGGCAGCAGAGCATAGTCATTGGCTTCTGCCCACTCTGCTGCGAAACTGCACAGCATTTTGGCAATACCCTTTTTCCGATATTCCGGAGCCACTGCTACTGAAGCGATTCCAGCAATCGTATACCATGAGCCATTCATATAAATATCGTGAGGAATTAATCCGCAATGTGCGACAAGTTTATCAGCATTAAAAGCTCCAAAAGATATTTCTTCAAAAGGCATTTCAGAACAGGTGTCTGCAATACTTTGCCAGCAAGTCGGGAAGCATACTCCCAGAAGCGGCAGAACAGCAGATTGTTCATCATGTGTCAGTTTGTGCAGTTCAATATCGTTCATTATGTAAACTCCGTTCAATTTAAAACGCTTTTTCCGTCAATGAATGTATCTTTTACCGTCATCAAATCAGATTTCAAGATCACCATATCAGCAGTATATCCGGCTGCTAATGTGCCGTATTTATCACCTGAACCAATTGAGCGGGCAGGGTTGGCAGAAGTCATCAGAGATGCTTCGATCGGAGAAAATCCGAATTTATGGACAAGGTTTGAGAATGCCCGGTTCATGGTCAGGCAGGAACCGGTAATATTGTGCGGCGGATCAAGCAGACGGCATACCCCGGCATTTTCTAATTTGTAAAGTCTGCCATCGAGTTCAGCATAAATCCCGTCAGGTTTCCCGGTTCCGCACATGGCATCGCTGATGGCAACAATCCGGTTGACTCCGGCTGCCCGAACCGCCAGACGTACCAATCCCACCGGGACATGGAATCCGTCGCAGATCAATTCTATGGTCAGGCGGTCATCGATCAATACGGCATCAGTTAATGCCGTTTGAGATACTCCCCCGTCCACATCTCTGCCTGAATAAGCATCGAACAAATGACACACTCTTGATACTCCGCAGTCAATGGCATCCGGCAGAGATTCCGCACTTAATCCGGTATGTCCGAGAGAAACACAAATATTATTGTCTTTCAGAAGCTTTATAACTTTACCGGCACCTGGCAATTCAGGGGCAATAGTAACGATTTTCAATGTGCCCCTGGCAGCTTCTATCCACGCTTCGGCTTCGGCAGGGTCAGGATTTCGTAACTGGCGACGGTTCATGCCGCCGCTGTGAACAACGTCCAGAAACGGTCCTTCGAGATGGGAACCGAGAATACGTGCTCCTGTATTTTCTGAAATATTCTGTCTGATTGTTTCCAAATATTGGATTTCCAGTTCAGCTGGGGATGTTGAAAGTGTCGGCACTATCCCGGTCATACCCACAGAAGGTGCAAACTCTGCCATTTTTCTGATTCCTTCGCCGATGGCTTCACCATCGCCGAGTCCGTGAATGTGAGTGTCTATGAAACCTGGAATTATCCAATCCGCCCCGGCATGTATATTTCCCGAAAAATCAATTTTCTCAATAACGTTTCCGGTAGTTGTAATCTTTCCGAAACCGGACACATTTCCGCTGATAATATTTCCTTGTAATTCCATGTTTGTTCCTTGTTTTATGGTTGTGCCGCCCATGAATAAATGGCGATAGCCAAGATCATCATGATCGCAGCGATTCCCCTCCTTAACCATTGACGCGGAGATATATCTGCATCAAGTTTGCTGCCGGTATACAGCATCAGCAATCCGCCGAGAACAACAGAAAATAATCCGCGGCTGGCAAGGATCACATTTCCGAAAACTGGTGCTACTTTTGCGAAGCAGACCATCAAAAAAACTTGAGATAAAATCCATAACAGCGAATAGGGTAGTGCCGCTGCCAACTGGATTCTGGTTATTTTTACTTTTATCAGTGCCGGTAGTGATGTACAGCCCAATGCAATATATGCCGCTGAAGTTGTAAATAATGCACCTCTGAAAGGAGAATATCCACTGTCGACCATACATGCGATCAGCCCAGTTTCACAAATGTCAGAAAAAGAATAACAAATAAGTGTACATGTCAGAAATATTCCACCTTTGAAATTGATTTTTCCATTTCCCTGCCAATTTATCATAACAGCAGCTGCAGCGGCAATGAATATCGCCAGCCATTTCCATATATTTGGAAAAAGGCGGGCAGTTATCATGAATATCACTGTCAAAACGATAATTTTCAGTCCGAGAAGAGATGATAAGCGGCTTGCTTCAATATACTTCAATGCCATGAAAAACGAAAGTTGTCCAATGAAAAAAACGGCAACCCATGCTGTCATGTAAAAGATATACTCAGGCAGGTTGACAACCGGTCCCGGATAAAAGAACCAAACCAGGGGTAAGCTGAGCAACAGCATGTTGATTTGAGCAGAAACCTGCAAATCCCATGCTGAACCGTATTTTTTTAGAAAATGGGCACTGAATAAATAACCTGCCGCATTCAAAAAAGCCGCAGCAATACCTGATAAAAAGCCTGTAAACATATCAGACATATTAGTAATAAAGATCCAATAGGTGTTCCAGTGTTTTTGCCGCCATTTTTATATCTTTTATTTTTTGATCACCGGAAATTTCACGTTCGATTACCAATTCCCCTGAAAAATCCAAAGCTCTAAGTTTTTTGATGATCTCCGGAAAGTTAGCTTTCCCTTCTCCGACCGGAACTTCTTTGCCGAGGAATTTGCCGTCTGTCGGAAAATTCCCGTCTTTGATATGCAGATTGCGGACATAAGGACCAATAACATCTAAAGCGTCAACCGGATTTCCTCTGCCGTAAAGGATCAAATTGGCAGTATCCAGATTCACACCGAGATTCGGAAGCCCGACATCTTCTATCGTGCGCAGCAATGTCACTGGAGTTTCCTGCCCGGATTCGAACCAGAATCCAAGTCCGAGATCATTGCAGTAACCGGCGATTTCGACAATTGCATCAACTGTTTCCCGGTATAGCGGGTCACGCGGAGTTTCTGGAATAAATCCGCAATGAGTGATGATTGCCGGAGCGTTGAGCATTTTTGCAAAATCAGCACCCAGTTTCAACTCTTTTACGCGGCGTTCTCTCTGATCCCGCGGAACGATACCGCAGGTAAGCGGCCCATCGTAATTATTCCAGATGATCTCTCCGGTGTATCCTGCCCAGTATGCAGCAATGCGTACATCGCTGTCAGCCATTTGTTTATTGACTGTTGCGGCATTTTCCGGAGTCAATTCTTCCATGATCCAATCAGTGACCTGAGCGGTCTTTATGCCTGCTTCTGCGATCCATGGGAAAGGATTTTTGTAGTATTCCACATCTGCTATCACGCCGATTTCCGGTCTTTTTACTGTCATGACAATATTCCTTTGCTTTATTTTGATTACCAGTTGCGAAGTTTTTCAGAAACTCTTTTGAGAACGGGGACGATGGGAACATTTCTTCCGGGATAAAAAATTTCCAAATTGACATAAAGATTTCTGATGCGATCATCCAGATCGTTCCAAATGGCATTCCAATCAATGTCCCCATCTCCGATCGCAGTATGTTTAACAAATTTGCCGCTGCGGACAGGATAGGAAAATGGCTGCTCATCATCAAAAAATTCCCAGTCTTTCATATGCATGTGAACGATATACGGATACAGCTCACGACACTCCTCAAAAGAGGTGTCGGCAGTTATCATATTTCCATAATCATGAGTGAGTTTCAGACCGGGGACTGAATGCAGCACCTCCAGTATTTCCTGTGCAGTCGTAATGGGACTTGTCAACATACCGGTAGCTTCCAATGTCAGAGCAATTCCAGCCTGTTGGGCAATCGGCAATGCATCCGCATACCATTGTGTCCACAACTTGCGGTTTTCTGCAGCCGGAAGTTTGTCATCCAGACAAAAGGGCGGAATCATCATCACAGGACTTCCCATTTTTACTGCATCAGCGACCAACCGTTTGAATTCATCTGAAGTAAGCAGCACTTCTGTTTTTACCGGAGTATAGGCCGCAACTTCCATCCCTGCATCTCTTGTTATTCTGCCAATATATTCGGCATCAATTTCTTCAGCACTGGTTATCCAATCAACAGCATCCATACCGCACCCGACAGCAGCGGCAACAACTTTTTCCGGGGATACATCGCCCATTGTGCTGGACATCATACAAATTTTCATCAGTTCATTTCCTCTATTTGTCTGGCTATTTCACAACATAAATGAATTGTTCCGGCGGCGTCAGTCCCTGAACATACAACAGTGTCGGCATTATTTGTTAATGCTTTGATAAATGCGTCAACTTCATCATAATATGGATCACATTCCGGCAGTTTAATATTTTCCACGGTGCCATCTGGATAAGCCCATTTGAGCATCCCGTTGCAGTCTCCCTGCAAAGAACCTTTTTCAAAAAATGCAGAAAATCCGCAGTAGAATGGATAACTTGAGGGTTGGACAAATCCGCCGGTTATAACAACCTGGGTATCTCGGAAATACAATATTGCCGTCAATAAATTTTTGTTGAAATTACCGCACAATTCTTTTACTGCAGCTATTTTCTGCGGTTCTCCCAGACAGAATCGAGCAAAATCCAAATCGTGTGAAACGATATCAAAAAGAGCCCCTCCTGAAGCTTTGAGAAATTCTGGATCCAGCCAATTGCCCCATGAAGGTTGTCCGGTTTCTCTGGTCATCCTCAGAAGTTTAAGTTTTCCCATATGTCCAGATTTTACAGTGTCATGCAGATAACGGTATAACGATGTGGCACGAACTATATGTCCAATGGCAAGCAGAAGATTTTTTTCACTGGCAGTTTTATTCATCAATCTGCATTCATTTTCGGAAATAGCCATCGGTTTTTCAACAAAAACATGTTTTCCGGCTTCAAGACACTTCATTACAACTTCTGTATGTAACCGGGTCGGCAGAGCAACGATGACGGCATCAGCTTCGGCTTGAATGAGTGCTTGTTCTATGGATGTGTAGTGAGGAATATTACGAATATTATCTGCTGTGATAGTAACGGTTTGCAAATTACCTCTGATACTTGACAAACGCTCGACTGGATCATATGGATCAATAATGCCGGTTATTTCAGCTGACGGATTTTTGAACAAATTTCCACAATGAGTCTGTCCCATAAATCCAAAACCAGCGATTAAGAATTTTACTTTTGCATGCATTCCTGATCTCCTTTGTCTAACGTTTCATATTCAAACAATTCAGGACAATTTCAGCTGTCCGATTTGATACAGTCAACACGACACGCATTGGCTGATGTCAATGTAATAAGATAGTTTTTTTTTTATCAATATCCTTGACTTTTTATGCAATTAATAGAAAAAAAACTGCATCTTTGATATCCCATAGCCCCTTTTTCGACGACCAAGCGGAGGAATATGCGAAAGACCAAATGAAATTGGAAATGCCGGATTTCCCGGTGATAAAAAAAATGAACAACGGCATACTGTTTCCGGATGAATGTTTTCTGAAAAAGGCTCTGTTCCCGATAAGGGTAGGTGATGCGGGGGACAGGAAAAACTTCTTTTCACGGGAATAGAAGTTTTTCCCTTCCCCCACGCCCCCTTCTCTTTTCAAGAAAAGCGAGATTTTTTGCTCCCGATGGTCGCAATTATGTACGATTACCTACCCATATGGTAAACAAAGCATCTAAAAAAACAGGCAGCAGGTTTACTTTTTCAATCGTCTGCCTGAATTTTTTAATGAATATATAAGATGAAAAGTTGAAAAGCCGGGAATATATGCTATTGTAATGTGAAGTGAAAGCAGTCCGTTTTTGAAGTTGAACGCAAAAATCAGCATTTGCACTCTGCGACGGACGCATTCGGGATTTTGATTGCCAACAGCAACAGGATGGATCGGAAATGAAAAATAAAAAGCTGTCTGTCATGTCTCCTCCGGATATGGTGGATGATGTGCTGTTTGATATGGTACATCATGCTTTGCTCAATCATAACATCGGGCTCCATATGCATAGTTGCATTGAGATTATTATCGTTTTCGGCGGAAGAGCGACGCATTTTATTGGAGATGAAGTAACCGCAGTATCACAGGGGGATGTGTTTGTAATACACCCCGGATGCGGCCACGGTTTGAAAGATTGCCATGATTTTGATCATGTGACCATCTCCTGTTCGCCGCAGATACTTGATTGTCTCGGGATAAATCTCTCCTTCATTGTCGGGATCAGAGAAATTTTCACCCCCGGCAAAGAGCGTTTTATCTCGTTTCTGCTCAACCGCTCGGAATTGACCGATGTCCAGAAGATCTTTTCCGTGATGGAAAAAGCATATCAAATCAACCGATCTGAAGAAAAGGGTAATCTACGCTCTTATTTTGCCATGCTTCTGTGTCTGTTTGCACAAGCGTACTTGCTCCGGCGCATATCATCACAATCGACAACGGGACGGATCAGCAGAGTGCTCATCTATATGAATGAACATTTTAAACAGGATATCACGCTTCCGCAGCTTGCGGCGATGGCCAATTTGTCGGTGTGTGAATTCGGCAGAGTTTTCAAAAAACAGTACGGCATTACGCCGATGAAGTATATCCTCGATCTGCGGCTGCGGGAAAGTTTGCTCCTGCTGCGCAATTCTCATTTGAGTATTGCGGAGATCGCCTGCGAAGTCGGAATCGTCGACAGCAACTATTTTTCCAAGGTATTCCGCAATCAATTCGGAGCATCTCCCCGCGAAGTCCGCAAAAATCATGCCCACTAAAATCCAGGCTCTGTTTCCGATATCTGGTCACTACTGTCTGGTAAAAATCACCGGACTTAATTGAAATTGCCGGGACTTATTATATATTAAAAATGAACAAATTTTTAATATTTAACAAGTATATTTTCTAAACTGTGTGCATATTTCATTACAGTGTACTCCTGTTTACAATATCATAAATATAGCACATGCAAGTGGACTTTTTTGTGTCCACTCTATTCTCCAATGGTGAAAAATTTTATTTTTTTTACATGGAATGACATTATAAAAACAGCACTGATTGACTGCTATTGCAAGTTGATAAAAATAATTTCAAAGATACGTTGTGAAATACATACTTAAAATGATTGTTGTCGCAAGTGATAATCGTGTGAAACACAAGAGGTCGCTGAAAAAACAAATTTTGCTTTTCAAAAAATTTGAGCTATATGTCACTATAATGGAATAAGTCCACGATCAATATAAGCCCTGCTGATCCTAACGGATCGGCGGGGCTTTTTGTCTTTAAACTCTAACAAACTCATGGAGGTAAATATGAGATCCACCATCCTTTGCTAAAGCTCCTCCTATGAGAGACTATTTGTCAAGTCGTGTTTGCAAAAAAACATTAAAAAAGTTGATAATCAGCGAAAGATGATTCTAAAAAGCTGCTTTTGTCTTGCTCCTATTCGCGTTCTGTAATGCTTCTGCCAGGAAGCGACGCCTGATAAATGTCCGTCCGGATGTCCCTATCTCGACCACAATCTTATCTGTGATATTTGGCTATATCGGATTAAGGACACAGCCGGGATCATCAAGACTGGACAAAAAGCAATTCTTTCAAAATCTTCTTTTGTTGATCTTTTTATCCTTATTTTTAATTTTATCAGTAGATAAAGTATATTTTTTAAGGTGACTTAATTTTCTTGCGGTTGACTTTGAAATGCGGATCGTATGCCACTTCCGGATTTCTCCACAACGCCAGCATTGTAATTGCCAGTTTTCGTGCGACAGCAACTTTTGCTTTCTTCCGGGCAATACTTCCTCCTCTCTGTGCAATCCGATTGCCGAAATCACGCAAATCACAATCCTCGCCGAATGGTCCCATGATATACTGCGCTCCCTGTACAAGCAACCTTCTCAAAAGTTTATTGCCGCATTTGGAAATCCCAAGTTGCTTATCTACATCCCCGGACTGGTCACGTTTTGGTGCCAATCCGGTGTACGAACTGCATTGCCGGGAAGTAAAACGATTGGCTTCTCCTATTATCAAAGCAAAACTTAATGCGATCAGAGGACCAACTCCTTTGATTTGCTGCAAGATTTTTGTTTCCGGATAATTTGTGGCTATTCTTTCAATTCTTTTATCGTAATTCTTTATACTGACGTTAATTGATTTCAATGTTTCAAATAATCCACGCAAATTTTGCCGAATTTCTTCCGGTAGCACTTCATACATCTGATTTATGGTTTCATGACTGTATTCAGTGTCATCAATTCCAAAACTGCGCAAGAATCCGCGAATAGCGTTGATGATACAAGTTCTTTCTTTTATCAGCAAGTCACGGGCTTTGATTGCGAGCAGATCTTCCTGCCGTTTTACATCCATCAATTTTACCGGGTGAAGCAGTTTTTTGTCTGCTCGGGCGACGCGAGCTAATTTTTCGGCATCGATACGATCACTTTTTTTGTCGCCTTTATAGATGAACGCCAAATCACGGGCATGAGCAACAATAACTTCATATCCGCGAACTTCAAGCAAATGGCTGATCCATGCTGAATGCGTGCCGGTTTCAAGAGCTACGACTATTGATTCAGAAGCCCACGGGAGTTTGTTAAAAAATTCTACTAATCCTTGCCTTGTATTTGTAATTTTCCCAAAAGATACGCCTTTTTCGCCTTTCAATGCATAAATTTCAATATTTTTTTGAGAAATGTCCAGGCCAAAGTAGATTTTTTCCGGTTTTTGTGATACATTATTCATAGTTTGTCCTCCTGATTTTTGAAGCGCACTATGCGACTTCGTTGTTCTTGGATTAACATAAATCCGTTTTTATCAAGAGGCAAACCATTTTTTGTTTTCAAACATAAAAAATGAGAGACCTCTTGTGTCTCTCATAATATCTCCACAATATGAAGCCGCTTCATTTCATTCAGCTATGAAGCATTTTCGCTGTCGCTCAAACATGAAGCAATCAGGTAAGATAAACCTCCTGTATTTTCGCTTAAAACGGAAAGTTGCCGCTATGAAAACGCGGCATGGTTTCTGCCGCTTCTTATCGTAAATTATTTTCTGATCACTGAATCTGCCGGAAAGCCGGATCACACATACAGTCATTGATCACCTTTTCATCTTTTATTGCAAGTTGAAGCATTGCTTTGTTTTGGCAGCCATTGACAAATTGCTCCAGCTCTATTTCGATGCAGCTTTCACTATAGCGGATATCGGCTACTGTCGGCGCGGTAGAATTCGACATATTGCTAAATTTGCACTGCAGATATTCCAAATAAGTATCTGCCCCGTACATTGTTTCAAATACCCATTGAGAGGTGTATTCAAAATCATCTGCAAGAATATTCCTCATTTCTGAAACATCAAGATTGCGCCACGCATCAGCAATGATATTTGCCAGTTCCCGGGGAGTATGCTTTTTCTTCCTACGGATATTTCATTTTTCTGTTCCGGTTCATCTCCGCAAGCATTTTGAATATGGATCATTTCCCGACAGGTGTATTCCAATTGTCTGGCCTCTTTATCATCTGGATCTTTTGTAAAATCCGGACAAGATGATCCAGAGCTTTACTGAATTTCCCATCTGCCATCAATTGTCGTATCGGTTTATATTTCATGTCTATAAAAATTACATGTTACTGTTGTGCTGCGGCTGATTTGAAATCTGCCTGAAACTTTTTATCATTAACTTTGTTGTTCAGTTCACTTTCTTCGAGGGTATAGGCAAGAAGTTCAAACCCGCTTTTTTCAAGGTAAATTACCGTGTCAAAAAGGCTTTTCCCAGTAGGTTTCATTTTATAAGCATTGATTTTTGTTCTTGCCCACAGAAGTTTGGAAAGGTAGTCGCGGGTTAGGATAAGGCGTTTCAATTCGGTGTTTACATCTGATTCCAATACAAATGAAACTTTTCTTGCGGCAGGAAAGAAGGTATCTTTTTCCTGTAAGGCGAGAAAATTCAAATCAAATCCACCAAAGTCATCTGTCGAATAAACTTTTGATTGATTACCGGAACTGACGATGATATTCTGTCTGGCAAGCGGGGTTTTCACATTTTCGGTGGCGTGACTGAGCATTTTTCGATCAAGAGAAACAAGAGTTTCTTCATTACGGGATTCATTTTCCCAATTCAGGGCAGGATTCATTCCGGCAAAAGAAAGTTCATTGATCGTTTTTGGAACATCGTAAGGCAAAATACCGAATGAACACAAAAAGAGCAGATGGGATCCCAAAGAAACCGGCAGAAGACCGATCCCAGCCGGAACTTCATAAAATTCACGCCACCATTGATACGGTGTTGCGATCGTTTTAACTGTACGGACTTCATACTTTTTTATTTCAGCAGATTCCAGTTTCTGGATTTCCACGTGATAAGAAGAGTCTTTGATTATTTCCGGAGAAAGTGTCAACTCATATTTTGTACTCAGGACTTTACGGTCATTTTCCTGCGAAACAATATCTATATTACGCAAATGATTGGCACAACCGCCGTTAAAAAACAATGCACTCCCCATTACCGCAACTGTTATAATGTTCTTGATTTCCATAATAAATATTTCCTTATGTTAAAGTGTTAAGATTATTGCTTTTCTGCAGAAGAACCGGGACAGTTATGTCCATATACGGTGACTGCAACAATTTGACAACATTGAGAACACCAACGACCGCCAGTTTCTCCATTGTTATTCACTTTATGATATTTTTGATGTTTCTCACAATAATAACAAAAATGAGCCCCTTGAGGGAAAAATCTCACCTCTGCACATTCTAAACAGAAGGATATTAAAGATGCTTTCACCAAATAGATACACAATGCGACCAATCCAGCTATGCATAATGATATAAACGCAATCAGCTCTTGCAGAGATACGGTCGTTTTTTTAATATCAGCACAGTTTTTCATTTTCTATATCCTTATTGATTGAGTCGTTTCCAATATTTTACCGCCGGCTCATAACCTTTACCCGCAGCTCTTTTGCAGAATTTGCGTTTTCTACTTCTTCTTCCATAATGATCAAAACCATTTATTTTGTGACGATTGTAAAAGTAAACGCACGCTCATTTTGAGAGCAGTGTGCGTTTACTTTGTCAATTCACGAACCATTTATCTTGCCTGGAATCAGGTCCCTTATTCCAGCACTCATGACAATCCTCCCATCAATCACACTAGAATCACCTATTTCATGAGAATATTTGGTTAGTTGGTGACAGGTAGAACAGCGCGCTACGCAATCTTGAGACTCCCCCCAACGATAAACCCTAAAACTTTCATGATCTGCTTCATATTCATACCTATGCTGCACATGAAATTCTTTATGATAGATACAGAAGTAGCACTTGTGAACTGTTCCAAAACATCGCTTATGATTAGAGCAGTAGCAAACAAGATCAGCTGAATGTTTCGTATTACATTGATTGCAATTTACCAACTCATGTTTACGGCATAACCCCATTTTACAAAGAGTTTCATTATGCGTCAAAAAATGGTTTGCAAAGATAAAACTTACTGTCCCAAAGGTCAGCAAACAGCAGTATACCATAAATACACCGCCCCAGAATTTTACAAATGCGACAATCCGGAAACGTCTATTTGCGGAGTTCGGTTCTTCTTTCAAGCTGTTTTCTAACTTGCGGTAACGATCGACAAAAAACATGCAAAAAACAAACATCAATCCAATCCCGACTGCACCACTAACCAATGCCCCTGATGCCGTAATCAGTAATGGTGTGATTTTCTCATATCCATATATACCCACCTCATCAGCCCAGTAGGGCAGTGTGCAAAATATTGAAACTGGTAAAAAAATTAAGATCAAAAATTTTTTCATTTCTGTTTATTTCCGTCATCTTATAAAACTTAAACTGAAAGTAATGGCATTAGCCGCCAATGTCAGTAAAAACAATTTTTTCCGCTGTTCATTTTCAATGATACAAAAAATTCCGAATTCCGAAAAAAGCACCAATATTTCGCCGATAATAACTTTCCATGAAAGCAGTGTGTCTCCACGTTTCCACAAAAGCCACAAAATTATATTCAATGTCAGATTTGACCATAAATTTACCAGCACACACCAGCTCAGGAAATGCCATCTGCGGTATCTTCGAAAAAAACTCCAGAAAAGTGTTTCCACTGCAATGGTTGAAAAAGCCGCAAACAGTAAGTTCATATTTTTCTCCGGTAAATAATAATTTGAGCCGATACAAAACAAATAAGACTGACCGCAGAAAGAAACAAAAATATATTGATCGGATCTAGCATAAAACTCGACAGCAACGCTGGCGCCGAACCGAAAGCCAACACCGTTGCCGCCAGACCGAACGCCAGCCCCGGGTACCGGGGAATAACTTTTGTCATCTGCCACAATGTCAATGGCATCAATAAATTCATCATAAACTGACCGGTGATATATCCGGCAGGATTGGTACTGCAAGCCAGCAACAACGCTCCAATGATAAACGCCCCGGCTCCGGTAATAATGAATCCCAATTTATCCCCGATCCACCCCCCCCATGCTTTGCCGGCAAAGATCATCAACACCGGAAGCCATTGTAAAAATGCAGGAATATTTTTCCCCGGAAATGGAACAATTCCGGAAGCGGCACGGCAGCATATACATATCAAAATCAATATCAAGGCAATCAGTGAAAACAGGTCAAATGGATGAGATATTTTCTCCTCTTCCGTCATGCTTTTTTTCGGCGCATCTCCTCTCAATAACAAACATATTATCAAGCTGTTAACTGCCAACGCAGCGCAAAAACATTCCCATGCGGCAAATGCGCCACCGATGAAAAGCCCAAGCGCTCCGGGAGCAACAAAAAGCCCCAACGGTCCAGATTTGCCCGAAGCATTCCGGATCACATATCTGCCGCCTGCCACATGAAAAAGGCTGTTACCGAAACCGATCATTATCACTCCAAGAAGTAATAATGATAAACTGCAGCATATCGTTCCCAAAAACAATGCAGAAGTTGAAATAATATGCATCAGACAATCTTTATTCAGCCAATCACAAACCAATCCGGTGAACCATTGAGTACAAAATGCCAATATATTGTACAGGACAACAAGTCCCAAAAACGGCTCAGTTACTCCGATGTCGTCTTTGACCACCCCCAAGATACAAGCCGCGCAAACGGCATCTACCAAAAAATGCTGGATTCCAAGAGCTGTTTGTATCCAAACTGTTTTTTTCAACATCTTTTTCCTCATTTCTATCATTTTCATATTCATTCATCAAGTATCATTTCACTATCTACGTATCGAGCCGAACCATATTCCCCCCATTCCCTCCTGTCAGGACATCGATGACCTCTGCCGCCATCAATACGGCATCCGGACTCATTTTCTATCAGAAAACATCTGCGGCACTTTTTTTTCCCCCGCTCTATTTCTACCCAATCATGCGTATAATAACCGGGCGACCCACATGAAAAATTCTTTCTTGGCTTTATCTTTGCATTATCAAGGTTATAGCCATGACCGGAGAGTATGCAGAACAACAACGTTAATAACGCATACAGAGATGTTGGTATTGCAATAATCAATAATATGGTTTTGCAATATTTCATGAACCCCAAAACACCTGATACGAAAACTATTATCGCACAAAAAAAACAAAATATCCAAAGAGGAATAGGATTCTCTGGTTGAATATATTCACTTGTATCATAGGAAAAAGCGACGATATCTGCCCGCACAACACAAGACAATATGGAAAAAACAGCTATAATTATTTTTGTTATGATCTTCATTTCCTAATCTCTCCAATACTAAAAGTGCATTTCGTTGCTACGATATTCACTACTGCGTAGCCCGGCTGGACCACGATAGGGATAGCTAACCTCTTTTAATCCGCACACACTGCATTTCTTAGTGATTTTTGATGAGTTTGGACTTTCCTCAGGAGTTCCCCACTTGTGATCTCCTGAATGACAAGGCGGCATTTCATATTTATTAGGTATTTTATATTCGTTATTAGGCAGAGAGACTGTTTTGCGTACCGTCAATACCCGACAAAAACGAATTGTAAAAACAACAAGGTAAAATATCACAAAACCAAGTACCCAATAACCAATAGCTTTTTTATAATAATTTTTCTTCCACTCCGGATTTTCTGCTGCTGTTTCGCCAGTACTGCTTTTTTTATTTTTCATGAACTCTATCTTTTCTCTTATTGCAGCAAATACCAATATCAACAGCAAAACGAACAACCCCAGCAGTATTGACGGCGAAATAGGTGTAGCGATTTCATTCAAGAAAAATTTGTGTATATTCTCATCTGTAATGTATGTATATTCATCTGTAATGTATGTTGGAAGGGAAACCTCATCCGCTGATACAATTAATGCGGTAGTTGCCGAAAGAATGCAGAATATTATTTTATAAATTGCTTTCATGGTTTTATACCTTTGTAGTTATCAAAATAATCTTTTAAATGATAGAGTTTTTCCGGAGCGTGCATACATTTACGCACCCAGCCGTCTGGATTTACGGCGATAAACTCCCTGCCAGCAGTACAGCTTTCCGGAGTATAGCCGCTTGTAGTACCGTCTTCATTGTAACACTCACACCGTTGTTCATAAGAAAAACGTACCGGAATTTTCAAAATTTTATTAAGCATTGTCACCGTAGCAAGCAACTTGCGGTATTGCTTATCGGATAAATAGAATTCAGGGTGTTCCAAAGCTCTGCCTTCGGGCATACACGGCCCTACCGACACTGCGGATGCTCCATAAAATTTTGCCAGCATCACAGTCATAGGGATTTCCCACTGATTTTTCCGGATAACGGTAGCGTTTACAGTTACATGAACTTTTTTATCTGCCGCCATGCGGACTTTTTCCAAAAGCTGACGGGCAGAAATCACCGAACCGGTCAACTTTTTGAAGGAAAAAAATCCCGGCAAACTGGTCGCCCACTGAATATGGTATTTTTGAAATAGATTCAGCATATTTTCATCCATCAAAAGACCATTGCTGAAAACCGCAATCGACTGGAACGACAAAGATGTCGCATAAATCAGGAGCTTTGCAAAGTCTTTTTTCAACAACGGCTCTCCTCCGCTGAAAGTAATATGTTTGACTCCTTCGTCAGCCATTTTTTTCAACAAACCACACCACTCATCACTATTTAGTTCTTTCCCGGTAAGTTCGGGGAAACGCAACCACGGACAACTGCAAAAAAGACAATGATGATTACAGTTGTAGGTCAATTCAATCAATATGTGATCCGGAATTACCATGCTTTCTCATCCGACTCCGTAAAATTGCTTCCCATTTTCCAGTCTTCTTTGTCGATAAAATTGCTTCTCATTTTCTCGAGTGGCTCTTGGTCGATCGAAATAGGGAGCCCATGGATTTGCCCATCAGGAGGGTCTCCCTTTATCATTAAACGAACAGCCAATACAGCCCATACAGCCAATGTTGCAAACACAGCGATAACGGTGAAAATAATAATTCTTATCCACATCCACCTTCTCTTTCCCGGCATCCCCAAAAACTTTTTCTTCTCCCCACTCCTCTGCGAGGGGGCATTTTTTACTTCGTCTTCCATAATGATCGGCTCCTTTCACTTAATTAAGACATTTCCAATATTTTACCGCCGGCTCATAACCTTTACCCGCTGCTTTTTTTATCCAGAAAAGAGAGGTTTTGCTGTTTAAAGGCACTCCCTGCCCCTTTTCGTATCTGATCCCTAAATCATACATCGCTTCCGGCAAGCCAAGTTCAGCAGCTTTTTGCAGATATTGCAGAGCCTTTGCATCATCCGGATTTATATCTCTGAATCCGTTTTTGTATATCATAGCCACTTTGTAAGTGACTTCCGGATTGTTATTTTTTACAGCCAGCAAATAAAAATCCAGCATTTGCCTTGCGTTTGCTTCATAATCGCCGTTGTAAATGGCATTGGCTATTTTGATCGCGGCAGCCGGATTATTCAATTTCGCAGCTTTCCAATACCATTGCAACGCCTTCCGGTTATCTGAAAACCACATCCCCAAGCCGTTTTCATAAATACGGGCAACTTGCAGTGCTGCATCCGGATGATTTGCTTCTGCCGCACTCAACAGAATCGGTAATGCTTCTTTGTATTTCTTTTCATTGAATAACTTCATTCCTTCTTCATATTTTTTCTGCGCAGGATGAATGTTTCTCTCAGACCAGAAATCTATTTTCAGCGTTTCTCCCGGAATGGAACTGGAAATCTGTTTTTTCACCGACTGTCCCATGGAGATCGAAGATACTGTGTATTCCCGGAAGGGTTCTATAACAATCTCTTCATCTGCCCAATAAACTTTATTATCCACCGAAAACATTGCAGAACGATTGGACAAAATCACAACTTTTGAAGGTCTTGCCTTTATTTCTACAAGAAAATCTGTTTTCTTATTCGCAATAATTTGTGTTGGCAAATTACTCTGAGGAACAATTCCATCCCCCCTGATGCTGAAAAGATTTTTACCGGCATTCATTTTTCGGGAAAATGGAAATTCTTTTACCTTTACCCACTCTCCATTACCAATTTTAATCTCAAGACCTTTTTTCTGAATAAATTTCATTAGCCCGACAGAAGCAGAGATATAAATATTCAATGTCCCGGCAGATGGAATCGCGGGAGATGGTTTGATAATTTTTCTGCCGGGATTTTCCACAAGAGCTATTCGCAAAGACGTATTCTCCTTCACGTCAACATTGTATTTTTGCGGGATATAACCCTCCCTTACAAACGCCAAAGTGTATTTCCCCTGTTCTATCCCATCAACAACAGCATAACCGGAAGATGAAATCACAAATTGTTTTATCCGGCGGCTTCCAGCGAAAATTTCTCCGGTTGTCCCGGCAATTCCATAAACAGTAATTGAATAAAGAGATTTTTCCAGATGGACCGTTATGGCCGTATCTTTTTCAATGTGCAAAATAGAAAAATGTGTTTTATAATGCGGCGCAGAAATTTTTAATTCATACATTCCATTTTTGATTTCAGGAAAAATATTCATTCCACTTGCATCAGTTTCCCGAACAAATTTTACTTGCGAATTCTGCAGCAATTCGACCTTGCTTCCCGGCAAAGTGGTAATCGTGAAAGTTTTGAAGAGTTTTTCCATCTGCAATGAAATCTGTAAATCATTTTCAACAACCAGGCTCTTTTCAACTGAATGATATTGGGGATGATAAGCTTTCAACAAATACGCTCCCTTTTTCAGGTGTTCGATTTTGGTGATCCCGCCTGACGTGATAGAGAAACTTTTTGCCTGTCCATCTGGAAATTGCAACTCAAGTTTTGTTCCGGCGATACCGGATACGATAATGTTTTTGACATCCGGTTTCAATGGCAAATCCAATGTTCCTGATCCAAGAATCTTGTGCCGATTTTTATAAGTGAAAAAATCCGGACAGGAAATTTCCACCTCGTAAGTACCAGCCGTCAATCCGGAAATATTGAACTTGCCGATACTGTTGCCTGCATAGGTGAAAATTTGCCCATCCTCTGCAACCAAACGCAACGTTGACAATGGTTCCGTCTTGATGTGTAAAGAATGCAACTCAACTTGTTCGGATTGCTTAATTTCAGTTGCAGAATAACTTCTCTTAATGGTTTCATGTTCACTTTTAACAACTGCAGGAGATGAGTTCCGGAAAACAAACAGTCCTGCCACCACACATAACAGCAACAAAAGACAAGTACTTCCCGCCCAGATAAAAACTTTTTTCCTCTTGTCTCGTTTTTGCATTTTGCATATCGTGCCGGTAAATATAGAATTGGCACTGGTATATTCAGTGCAGGATGCCCCTTCAATATTAATGATGCTTTTTACAATGAATTGGACATCGGTATCTGACAAAGCCGGAATGATTTTTGCAAATGCATCAAGCAGCAGAGATGGCGTCTGATAGCGTTTTTGAGGCTCTTTGGCAATCATTTTCATCACAATAGCAGCAATCTCTCCGGGAATTTCCGGATTTACAGAACGGGGATCTGGAACCGGATCGGAAAAAATCTTCCGCAAAATATCATAGGAACTCTTGCCGGGATATGGTGTTTGCCCGGTTAACATTTCGTAAAATGTCGCTCCCAAACTGTAAATATCACTGCGAATATCCACCTCTTTGGGATTTTCCACCTGTTCAGGAGAAAGATAAGCAGGGGTTCCCATCATCACATTGGTTTTGGTTAGATTATCATCCTCATCATCTTTTTTGGCGATCCCCAAGTCCGCGAGCTTAACGACGCCATGTTTGGTAAACATAATATTGTCGGGCTTTATATCCCGGTGAACAATTCCATGTTCTGCGGCAACACATAAAGCCGATGCAACACTCTGAATCGTAACAACAGCTTGCTCTATATTTAGTTTGGACTGTCTTTTGAGAATTTGACGCAAACTGCCTCCATCAACATATTCCATAACGATATAGGAAACATTAAGCTGTGGATCTGTTTCCACGTCCATAACTTCAACAACATTCGAATGACGGATCTGGGATGCGATTCTTGCTTCTCTGGTAAATCTTTCGGCAAAAACAGGATTTTCTTCTGCACTTTCTGCAGGTAGGACTTTCAATGCCCGTAAAGCATCAAGTTGAGTATGACGGGCAAGATAAATGACCCCCATTCCGCCTTTACCGATTTTCTTGATAATTTCGTATTTCCCGACAATCTGGCCTTTACTCCATGAAAAGCAAGAGACTGTGGCAGGATGAGCTGATTTCCCTTCTTGTACAATTTTCTGCACGTCTTCAATGTTTCCAGATTTCAGTAGTTCTTTTATATTGTCATCAGCAAATACAGTTACTGCTGTATCAATATTATTATCAGTGTTAGTTGTCATTTCTTAATTCAACCCGGTTAAATTTTTCAAGTAGTAATCTTAAATCTTTTTTTTCTTTTTGCATTGAGCCGGTTGTCCCATTATAAAATTGTTTTGTATATCCCGATAGAGAAGCAACATATGTTCACCATCTGTCACCAAGTATTCGTATTAGTTTGTATTTCATGATCATTTCGATAAACACCGCATTCTTTGCAATGTTTTTCTGATATACTCCCTCTTATAATATTGTCATTATATTCCCGCCCATGTATTAAATGAGTGTAATCATTGCCGCAGTCATTGCATATTGTTTTGCACTCACTGGACGTTTTCCAGTATGTACCATTATTATATCTGTGCCCTGTTCTTGTATCATAATATCCTTTTTCATAATGTTGTATATGCCAATCATTGTGATAAAAACAATAAAAACATTTATGTGATTCATTAAAATACTCTTTGTGATTATTACAATACCAGCAACTGTGTTTGTCGCGGTAGTATTTTTTGCACTTGTCACATCGTTCAGACAACAGATAATCTTCTATTTCATAATAATGAATATATGCCCATCCTGCAATTGGAGTTGTAAGCAAATATACTGCAATTGGAACCAAGCGTAATAATTTATTGGGAAGGTTCCTTTTTTTGACGGCAATGTTAATTATAATAATACTGCTCATGATGATACAGATTGATGGCGAAATAAGAATCAATGTTTCTACAATTTTATTTATTGCAGACAATAAGATGATTAAACCAAACGACAGGGAAGTGAATAATCCCAACAATATATTTAAGCTTATCTTCAGACATTTTTTATATGAGGTTAATTGCTTTTCTGTTTTTTCAGTTGTTTTATTATGTTGATTGTTTAACATTTCAAGTAACATCACAAGAGACATCACAAGAGACAGCATACCCCCTGTAAAAAAATACGTAATAAACCTGCCCCCTGCATCTTTGCTAAAATCCACCATAGGCATAGGAGCAATATCAGCCAAACATATTATTGGCATAAATAAGCAGGAGAGCAACAAAACAAATTTACTGAAATTTTTCATATAAAACCTTTCTGTTAAATAATAAAACTAAAGCTGTATGTAATAATATTTGCGCACGAAGTCAACACAAATAATTTGATTTGATCATCTCTTTCCACCAGGCGAAAAAGCAAAAATTCTGCGGCTACCACCAGAACTTCCCCCAGCAAAACTTTCCAAGACAACAGTGTGTCATTACGCGTGAATACCAAACGCAAACAACAATTCAAAGTCACATTAGACCATAAATTTACTACTGCACTCCAGAGCAGAAAATACCACTTCCGATATTTTCGGAAACAACTCCAAAAAAGAGTTTCGGTGATTATAGTCAAAAGCGCTGAAAATAATAAACTCATACAACTTCCCGTTTAATAATTATTTGAACGAGTACGAAACAAATCAAGCTTACCACTGAAAGCAGCAGAAACATGTTGACCGGAGTTGCAGAGAAACGCACCCAGGTTCCCGGCACCAGAACTGTTGCAGCCAGGCCAAATGCCAGCCCCGGTGATTCGGGGATCAATTTTACCAATTGCCACAACGTCAAGGGCATCAATAAATTCATCAGCAATTGCCCTGCCAGATATCCGGCCGACGCGCTGCAGAAAGCCAGCAGCAAAGCTCCACTGAATAATGACAGCACCCCAGCCGCAGTATATCCCCAACGGTCGCCGGCCAAGCCCCCCAGTGATTTTCCGGCAAAGACCATCAATACCGGCAGCCAGGATAATATTTCCGGAATATTTTTACCCGGGAACGGAATTGCACCGGAGGCGGCACGGCAGATTATACAAATCAACACAAGAGCTGCTGCAAGGTAATGAGCTTTGCCCGGGCAGCGGCATTTTGCTTCTTCCGGCAAAATAACATCCAACAGCCTCACACAAATTGCAACTGTATTTATAAATAACAATGTGCAAAATATCCATTCAAAAGCATTAAATATGCCGCCGATATAAAGTCCGAGCGCTCCCGGCGCCACAAAAAGACCCAACGGTCCGGCCTTACCTCGGGAGTTCAAAATAACAAAACGCCCACCGGCAACATGAAAAAGACTATTGCCCAATGCAATCAATATCACTCCATATAAAGGCAGCAGGCGGCACGCCGCAGCTCCCAGTATCAGAGCCACAGCGGCCACAATATGCATTATACAATCATTTTTCAGAAAATCACACCATAAGCCGGTTAGCCATTGGGTACAAAAAGCTAACACATTATACAAGCTGATAAATGCGGCAAGCATCCCCCAGCCTTGCGGAGTATTTCCGCAAAACTCAGTTACCGGCCCCCACAGGCAGGCAATGCAAATGGCATCTACCAGAAAATGTTGAAAACCCAGCAAAAATTGTATAAAACCAGAAGCTGTGACAGGAAGAGAGGACTTTCCTTCCTGCACAATTTTTTGTACGTCTTCGATTTTTCCTGATTTCAGCAATTCTTTTATGCTGTCATCTGCAAATACAGTTACTGCTGTATCAATATTATTATCAGTGTTAGTTGTCATTTTTAAACTCAATCCGGTTAAATTTTTCAAGTAGTAATCTTAAATCTTTTTCTTCTTTTTGCATCGAGCTAACTGTTCCGTAAAAACTGTTGCCCAAATCAAAAAGTTTGGCAACACCGTTATTATCAGATCCAAGATTGCTATAACGCATATCTCCATGACATAGTCCGGTTTGATGTAAATGGTTCAAACCACGCATATATCCATCCGTATCACAAGAAGGAGATGAAAGTTGTTCCAGTAACATTCCTGCTCCCTCTATTGACTCGTAAAAATCAAATGCTTTGACAATATTATTACATTTTATTCCGGAAAGGCGGATGTATTCCTGAAATAATTTATTCCTGCCGCTCGCAGAAACTACTTTTAAGGCATGATGTTCATCTGTACAGTAAACCACAGACGAACTTCCTCTCCCAAGTATTTCTGTGATTTTATGCCCCCAAAGCGTAAAATTTCCGGCATCCGGTGTATATCCAAATACTTTTAACAAATGTTGTAATTCAGGATGACCTCCTGTTATTCTATGCAAAAATATTTTGTCGGTTAACAACTTGATTCTTTCTGGTTGCATCCCGAAAAGTAATATCTCCTCCTGCAAAATTGACAAGTATTGATATGGTAAAAAACGTTGAGTACATAATGAATCCGGCTGAAACATCTTTTTTATGTCAGCCTGAGTTTTTTGCCATAAGTTTTCAATAGCAAGATTATTGGTTGTCTTTTGCCAAAGCTGCATCTATGATCTCGGTTTGCGGGGTTTCGGATAAATCCATCAGGTTTTGAGTTTGGGCATTGGCTTCTGACTCTGCTTCTTTTCGTGACGGAGAATACTCCTTCCAGAGTTTTTTTATTTTGAGAACAATCACAGAAACATTGTCACGCCCGCCATTGTCCAAGGCAGCTTCAATCAACGTTTGACATATCTGCTTACAGGAAGCGTTGATCAAAGGCACGCATATCTGTTGAATTTCCTGATCTGTAACCATACGGGACAGTCCGTCAGAACATAAAATATACAGGTCATCCCTTTGTACATTGATGCTTGTTCTTTCCAGGAAAAATTCGACACCGGTACCGAGAGCATTGGTCAATACCCCACGGAACATTGGTGCCAACTTGCTTTCGGAAACTTTTGAGGCTGTTGCAACGGTATGATCTTCCGTCAGGCACTCCAATTCATCATCACGCAATCTGTAAAGTCGACTGTCTCCCGCGTGAAGCACAGTAGCTACAGATGGATACCATGGATTTAACAAACAACTGACAAGAGTTGCCCCCATTGAAGAATAATGTCGTTCTGCGGCAAAATCATTAATTTGATAATTTGCCTG
>JAZUPS010000163.1:0-3173 GCA_045605305.1 Victivallaceae bacterium | reverse complement strand
TTTTGGGCATCTGACCGAAAATATCTTCGTCGATCACATCATCATCAAAACGGCACTTGTCAGCAAGAAGGGCGATTTCCGGGGCGAAGCGGATAAATTCAGCGATAAAAGTGGAAATTTTACCGACAAAAATTCCGCCGTTCCAGAAATAATTTCCGGAAGCAACATATTCTTCGGCAACTTTCAGTTCCGGTTTCTCTACAAACTTTTCAACCTTGAACCCATCAGCCAATACCCCTGAGGTCTTGATGTAACCGAAACCGGTCTCCGGATAAGCCGGCTTGATCCCGAGAGTGACGATAAATCCGGATCCTGCCAGTTCAGCTGCCGTTTGGATGGTACGGCAGAAGTTTTCACTGTCTTTGATCAAATGATCTGCCGGGAGTATGGCGACCACATCATCACCGTCCCGGTTCAGCAGATATTGGAGTGCACAACCGATCGCCGGAGCGGTGTTACGTCCGCACGGTTCGCACAAAACGGGTGATCCCGGAGCGATTTCCCGAAGCTGTGAAACTGTTTTATCCCGGAAGCGGATATTGGTGACCGTGAGAATATCTCCGGCGGCGGAAAATTGCTGTGCCCGGCAAAAGGTATTCTGCAGCAGCGTGAACCTGCCATCTATACGGAGCAGCTGTTTCGGAGTATCATCATTGGATAACGGCCACAAACGGCTGCCGCTGCCTCCGGCTAAAATTACAGTTTTCATAAAAATCCGGTTATCTGCCTGTTATTATACATTTCGGGATAATATAATTGCACTCTGGCAAAATTGCAAGAGAAGTTTAATTTTTCTCTTTGAGATGCCTGTTTTCTTCCAGAAGTTCAATGCATTTTTCCACATCGGCAAACGGCAGAGTCACAATAAAATCCTTTGGATAGTCCCACCATTTAAGTTCAAGGAGTTTATCAATCACCGGTTGTTCAAAACGGTATTTGACAACTTTAGCTGGCACTCCGGCAACGATTGCATAGGGAGGAACATCTTTGGTAACGACCGCTCCGGCTCCGACAACAGCACCGTCGCCGATGGTAACTCCGGGCATTATAATCGCATTTAAACCGATATAAACATCATTATTGATTTTGACACCAGATTTATGGTTCAGTTTGACCAGATTGGTTTCATCAACCAGAATATTTCCCATGGTCGTCATCATATTTCTGGTATATTGAAACGGAGAAGTTGATAATATATCTGTCGGATGGCTACCGATTCCGATGTTCACTCCTCGTGCAATGGAACAGAATTTTCCGATTTGAGCTCTTCCTATTCTGGTAGTGTGTGAAATATAACTGTATTGACCGATATTATATTTCCGTCTTTTGCGGTGATAAGAGAAAATTTTAAGTTTATCCAGCAGCAATTGTTTGAGAAATTTGAAAGATAGCATATTCTGCAATATCCCGTTTTAACTTTGCTATTTTGTCATTTCCGGATGTTTTTTCAAAATAGTTCCATCCAGTTTACTTCTGCCGTGAAGAGTTCTGCCACTGTTGATATCAATTTGATATTTGTCTGAAAGCAAATGCAACTCAGGAATATTGAATTCATTTTTTATTCCCATTGTGTCAAGCATGAAATCAAAAATCAAATCATTGGTAAAAACTTTATTTTTAGCTGATTTCAACTGTTTTTTCAATTCCGGGTTACTGTGAGTATAGTCGCTGCTGAAATAACAGATCATGGGTATTTCGGTCATATCAATTGTGAATCCTGCACTGTCATGATCTCCGAGAATTACATCTTCACCGTGATCCGGGACAAAAATCACTCCCTTTATATTCTTATCTCTGAATGAGTATTCAAAAATCTCCTGCAACACTTTGTCCAAATAAGCAACTGCCCGCTCATAGTCACCATTCAGATCACTGCGGAAACCTGCCGGATAGCGAAGTTGATACGGAGCATGGCAACTCATCAAATGGATTACGATAACTTCCCGGTTCCCAACCGATTGTTTTTTCAACGCGGAAACTGTTTCCATATCCAGCCGGTTTTTCTTCATAACGAAGTCCATTTCATCATTGAGATATATCCGGGTATCAGCTGCCTGGGCGATTGCACTTACCGGGGAACGGGCACTGTCATAGAAGTACTGATTGCTGATAAATGTACTGCGATATCCGCAATACCGCAACACATCAAATAAAGTGACTTTGAATTTGCTCTCCGGATCATATTGGTTCTGTTCCGAAAAAAGGTACTTCAAGCAATCGTTGGTGTGAACATGATTGGAATAAACATTGTTGAAAAAGGTAAAACGTTCATCATTTTTCATTTTATCCAGAAAAGGTGTCGTAAGCTTGTGATAACCGTAACAGCTCATATATTTCCGGCTGTTGGATTCTCCGATGATCAGAATGAAGCGTCCATCTGCCCCGCGGCTTCCGATCAATTTTTTTTCCTGATCACTCAAGGGAACAAGTTTGCGTGCTTCAGCTTCACGATTGAATTTGGCAAGCTCGTGCCGGAAGCGGTTACCACTGACCAGTAAAGCAAAAGTGCTTAATTTGCCTTTGCGGACAAGTGATTTGACAGAAGTTGCAGAAATCAAACACAAAACGATTCCGGTGATGACCAGTATCAGGCGGATACCCCATTGAGCCGGTTGCGGAAACCATTTGTTTCTGTGATACCATATTCCTCCGGAAACAGCTGCAATCAGCAATATGATTCCGGCGATGCCAAGACTGGGATTTTGAACGACAAACAAAAATGCTTCCATCAAATCGGTTTGGAATACGGCACTTACAGTGTCAGTTTCCAAAGGTTTTCCGCCGAAAATATTACGGATGATAATCCCGACAAACAACAATGATGCACTTAATTGTCCGGCAATGATCACGATCACTGAAGCAAAACGGATTTTCAACATGTTTCCGATCATTGTCAGACCGATATCAGCCAGCAGCAGCAATAAACTTAATGTGCATCCGTAAGGCAATGTTCTTTCAACATTGTACTGGGTATTAAAATCAAAATTCAGCATTTCTGCCGCTGTAATCAATACAAGCAGCAGCGGATAAAACAGCAGTCGGTGATATCCTTTACGGCATCCGGCAAGCGTTGTCAGAAAAAGAAAAGGCAGCAAAAAAAGGTGAGTAACGATAATATCCTGCGGACGGGCGAAAAGCTGAAGAAGTACCAGCCAAAAAAATACCGGAAATAT
>JAZUPS010000162.1:0-17691 GCA_045605305.1 Victivallaceae bacterium | reverse complement strand
GGCAAACCTTTGCACGATGTATATGAAGCATTGGGACACGCCGACGCATACGATTATATTCACTCAATGGTAGTTGATAAAGATTTGGAAATCAACGATATTCTCAAATTGCATGAACTTTTTTACAAACGGATAAATCCGGAGCAAGCAGGAATGTTCCGGAGCGTAAAAGTTTTTATCAGCGGCAGCCGCTATCCATTGCCCGCCCCGGAAAAAATCGCTGTATTAATGGATGAGTTTATTGCATGGCTGAATGAAAATGAGAACAAGCTGCACCCGGTAGTACTCGCCGCTGAAGTGCATAAGCGTTTTGTTTTCATCCATCCTTTTATTGACGGCAACGGCAGAGTTGCGCGATTGCTGATGAATTTGATTTTGATCCGGCACGGTTATCCGGTGGCGATCATTCCGCCGATTTTGCGTGCTGAATATATCACACTTTTGGAAATTGCTCACCGGACTCCGGAAAAATTTATTGATTTCATCGTAGATCGGGAAATAGACACACTGCGGGAATTGCTTCGATTGCTGGGAGACGATGGCGCTGCGGCTGCCGAAACGCCATTGACCTCCGATTGTGAAAAGTTGCTGCAAATTCTGAAAAATAATTCCGGCTTGCGGGTTCCGGAATTGATGAAGCAGATGCAAAAGAGCCGCCCTACCGTGGAACGTTATCTGCGGCAATTGCGGGAAAAGGAGTTAGTTGAATTCCGTGGAGCTCCCAAAAACGGCGGCTACTTTGCAAAATAATTACCGCAATCGGGACATTCCGAAAGTCCGTTGATGCCAGTTGGCTGTAACCGTCTGGTTCAATCCGGGCGAATACAGAATCTGTTTCAATCGGATTTTTCCGTATTCAGAATTCTCTGCGGCAAGAAGTATACTGTCAACGACGGTTAACGGCTGCTGACTATGGATTTGCCACAATCGGTAGATGACAGGCGTTACATCAGATAAATCCTTGCGGAAATAGCCATTGAGCCAGAGGATGAGATAATGTCCTTCATTGGCATCCACAAACCAACAATATCCGGGCATCAGATCCATTCGCCGCAGTGTTACCTGCAAAGAATTTATAAATACGGTAAACTTCCAATTTTCTGCCAACGGCGGCAGATAATAAATCCCGATCAAAACTTTTCCGAAGCGTTCCAGATACCGATCTGTGATCTCCATAACTCTATCAATTTTATCCATCCTCGAACCTCCATAGATTAAATTTTCAGCATAAAAACGCCTGTCAGATTTATATTATGGAGAAAATCTTCTGAGAATAAAATAGAACTATGTTTTTAGATATCTCATTTTAGCGAATTTGTTTTTATGAGTTCCAACATTTGATACACTCTATCAGTTCAGGCATTCGTTCAAGCCAATCAAATCTCTTTTCCATCATTTTTCTGGTTAAATAAGGAGCGACACGATTTGCCAAATCGGTTTTGTAATGGTGCAGCGATTTATTGTTTAAATGCTTTTCTGAATAAGAAAGTTGTTTCTCTTTGCTTTTTTTGAAAAATGATTCAAATTGTTCTGGATCAGGAAGCATTTTTTCTTTGCTGTATGCCTGCTGCAATGCTTCCCCCGGGTAATAATTTTCTATCTCTCTTGCTTTCAAAATCCACACGGGGATATTTAATGCCGCAGCCTCTTCCCGAATTCTTTTTACACGTTTTTTTAATTCAGCTCCCGCTGAGTACTTATCTGAATCACAAATAATAAACGCATTGGAATTTATTGCCATTAAATTAACGAAAGGATCTTCCAACGCTTGATCATTATTTAAAGTCGATGCAATTCCCAGATTACTCAATAATCCTCCGCCATAGAAAACACATTGATAATGCCGTCCTTCCTCATAGGCTCCATCTGAAAACAGTTTTATCCATTGATTAACGATAATCCGATCCGATGGACCTTCAACCCAAATAATACCATTAGACTGCAACAAGTCAGATGCCTTGGTACCAAGAGTGTTGATAATTTCTCTGCAACTCATATATGAAGATGCATCTTCTGTGTAAGCAAATTTACCATCGTGCTTAACATGGGTCAATTGTGCATGTTCCTTACCTGCAAAGAAATCCAATGTTGTTGCAGAATGAGAGGTTAAGAAAACAGATACACTGCGACTCAATGCAAATTTTTCTATATATGCAAGCAACTTCCGAAGCAATGCCGGATGCATATTGTTTTCCAATTCTTCCAATGCAAAAGTATATTGATCTGGAGAACGACCATTAATGATTGGAATAACCAATAAATTGAGTAATGTAAGTAAAATAGTTTTCAAGCCGCTGCCGGAACTGCTCAATGCGACCAAACCTTTTTCGCGTTCTCCAAGATAAATTTCCCAGCAGTCATGATAATTTCCTTCTTTATCATGCTTGCGCGCATAAATTTCTGTGAAAACCATATCATTTCCGCATATCTCATTTAATGCTTGCAAAAGGGTGTCTTTGATCACTTCTCTGGGATACTTGTCATCAGAAGTGAATAGAAATTTTCGGATAATGTTCGTTGCACCATCTCCGGACGAGGAAAGTTCCAAAGAATTACTTTCCGGTTCTGGACGAATATCCCGTTCTGCAGCAAGATGCCGATATAAAGTTCCTGAGAACGGATAAGTTGTATTCTCTACAAGACTGCTCAGGTTTTTTATTCTGGCGTCACAACGTCGTTTGTCACCAGCAAGATTTACTCCAGGATCAAAATTTTCATTTAAAAAAGTTAATTTTTCAAAACTTGTTCCGCTGATAATATCGTATTTTACCGGTTGTCCGATAAAATATCTACCATGATCTCGCCAATGCTCGCCCCCCAATTCTCCTCCTGACGTATTCGGAGAAAACAATTTTTTCAAACTTTTTTCATCTAAAACACCTTGGAATCTATAGCTGCAGTTTCTTGCATCTACATTTTTTCCATCTCTCTTTAGAATGTCACCTGAGCACATCCATTCAACCAATCGCAACAAATGAGATTTGCCGGAATTGTTTTTCCCGATGATCAAATTTATTGATTTTATCGAAGAAAAACCGGCAGGCTTATCTGGGTAACCAAAACAACGATAATTGAAAAAATATATTGAATCTGCTTTCATCAAAATCTCCATTGGAATAACCACGATAAATCAATAGTAACATAGCACAAATAAGCATGGATTTCCAGTACTGTTATAAATTTTTTAATTATTTTATCTACTTTAATACTGGTATTATTTATCAGCACAAAAAAACAGGAGAGTTGTCCGGAATTTGTCGGACAACTCTCCAATGATTGCATTTTTTACTCCCTGTGAGCCGCAGCCTTGCCAAGGGATTTACAGGGAAGAAATGATCTTTTTCAAAGCAGGAGATTTGAGAGACATATAACGCTTCTGACTGGCGGTCAGAGTTTCCCATGGACAAAGTGATGCTGCTTTTTGTTGGATTTTCGGTTCCAACTTCGGCAAGGTGGTTGCCCAGATATCGTTCCCCTCAAGAGTTTGTTTCACAACAACAGCGTTTTCAGGACAACGGATGAGTAGCATCAAACGTTCCCAGGGATCAAGAGCCCACAATTCAGAAATCGGCAGTTGTGAAATCAATTCAGGATATTGTTCAAGGTACACTTCCAAATAAGCACATCCAGCTTTCCATTCATCATACAGTTCCCTGTAAGCATCCTTATTCAAATTGGCTTCAAAGAAAGGTTCATCAACGGTTTATGACAGAACTCTGCAGAAAAACATAAAAATCTGAAATACGAAATTGAAAAAGACCGGAATTGCACCTGTTGTCAATAGCCTCAAAACGGCAGGGGGATGGTAATGCCGGGCAATCATTATGACTTTTGTCACAAACCGTCGATGAGGCAATTAAAGACTATGGTTCGGGTAATTACCATATAGTATATTCTGAAAATTTTACTGAAATCATTGTTGTTCCCATTACCCTCTTTGTGCTGTTACTCAATGGAAATGGGAATGAACTCAATGCCAGTCAGTTCTGTTTCCACATCTTTTTCATTGGTTACCGCATTATTATTTTGCAGCGTTACAATTCTCCGTACTGCAAGTTGCCCCTGACGATCGGGATGTTGGTTTACAGAGGCAATCTCAAGATTACTCACATTTCCGAAGCCGGTCAAAGCGATTTCGCCGGGACATGAGATATTCATGCTTTTGGCTGCTTTGTGAAGAAGTTCCGCACTGTGATCAGAATCGGTACAGATAATACTCACATTTGGATATTTGTCCAAAATCGATGACAGGCAGTTTTTTGCATCCGGCAAAGAATTCGGCATTCCATAAAAAGTTCGTTCTGCAAAATCAGAATATCCGGCTTCCTGGAGAGCTGCGTAAAAGCCGGAGATTCGTGGAGCGACAGGAGCATCCTTGCTTAAGACAAAACGCTCCGAACTGAAAATCGCAATTTCACGATGACCTCTTTTCAATACTTCGCGGATCATATTTTT
Source organism: Victivallaceae bacterium (assembly GCA_045605305.1). Classification (GTDB taxonomy): domain Bacteria; phylum Verrucomicrobiota; class Lentisphaeria; order Victivallales; family Victivallaceae; genus UBA1784. The sequence goes on along the minus strand of JAZUPS010000162.1, from coordinate 13,236 downwards.
GCCGCCGCTGAAATTGTCGCTGGAGATGAAAGATATGGACTCATCCGAGACTTGATGCGGTAAGTTGTAGTCCAAACAGACCGTTGGGAGTCCGTCCGGAGTTTTGATAATCCCGTAACCGACGGTAATGATCCCCAATACATTTTTTTTGTTCATGGTGGAGAGGCAAAAGGTCAGTTCATCAGCTTCCGGACAGAAAACAATCGGGAAAATGTGTTGATGAAGACATTCTTTCTGGACGCCCCTTAAAATTTCCATGGTAAAAGCATTCAGTTTCCCAATGAATGCAATATGTCCGGCGGGACGGAAGATTTGTTGGGCGACCCTGGTTCCTGCACCGCGGACACCGCGGACCAGCAATTCCTCATTTACCAGTTTTGAAACGATTTTATTGATTGTTACCTTGCTGACACTGAACTCCAACAGGAGCGTGTCTTCCGAGGGGAAACGGGATCCTGGTGCATAGATTCCATCTGCGATTCTTTTTTTCAAAATCCGGTATATTTTTTCACTGATCATGGTAAAGCCTCCTTGTGTGATATAATATACACCCAAAAAGTAGGTATGTCAAGATTTATTGCTGTTTTTCTATGGATAATGTTGAAAAAATCGTAATTGCGTTATATATTAAGTTGAAATGTCGAAAAATAGTAACATATCTAAAATGTTTAGTGAATGAAAAAACAACTTTTTGAATATCATTTTCACGGCTGCATCGGACACAAGACTATCGAACTTGACCGTAAAGCCTATGAAGAAATCTCCATATTTTTGAAAGAGACCGGAGATACGGATGCTTTTCTGGCAACTTTTTCCGCTGCACCAATTGATAATCTGGTGCAATGTTTGGAGTTTTGCCGCAATCTGATGGCGGATGAGCCGTTGCCGGGCGCTCAACTGGCAGGTGTGTATTTGGAAGGGCCATTCGTCCGCGTGGCAGGTGGCATGACAGAATCTCTTTTGGCGAGACCTTCTCTCAAAGAGGCAAAACGCCTGGTCGCCGCCGGGCAGGAGATCATCAAAATTATAACGGTTGCACCGGAACTCACAGGGGCATTGCCGGTAATTGAATATTTTGCTTCTGAAGGGATCAATGTTTCGGCGGGACATTTTTGTTGTTCTCCAGAGGTTTTGAAAGATGCTATTTCCGCAGGGGTAAGTTCAATCACGCATTTCTGCAATAATGGGGAAGGAGCACTTAAGAATGAGGATGGAGTGTACTTTACCGATGGGCCGTTTCTTGATATTCTTGCGGATGATCGCTTGACCGTGGAGATGATCTGCGATGGAGTGCATGTGAATCCTAAACTGGTGAAAACGGTTTGGCGTGCCAAGGGGAGGGAGCGATTCATAGCCATTACGGATGGCTGTGCTGCAACCGGAATGCCGGGGAAGCGGTTGAGCTTTTCCGATTCAGTCGGGACTTCGGCGGAATTCGATGTCCGTAATGGAGCGCTTTATATAGCCGATACTGAAAAACTCACCGGAAGTATTGTTACCATGAACCGGATTTACGATAATCTAATCCATTTCTGCGGGATGTCCGAGGCGGATGCCGAATATGCGTGCTCCACTCTTCCCCGCAAAATCATAAGGGGAAAATAAATGTACAAGGAAATTCTTATCCGTCAACAGAAAATTGTTGACTACACGAACCGGGCACGGTATTACAAGCTGCCGGAACTGCCCAAAAGACAGGCTGAGCTGATCTGCGGCAATAAAGCTGTCATTGTCTGTGACAATCTGTTGCAGGCCTATGTCTTTGAGCGTAATTTGTGGCGTAAAAAAGCGGAGTCCGATCTCGGAGAAGTTCTGAAAGTTTCTGCCGATTCGGACAGTATCGCGGTTGAAACATCTGTCGGAACCGAAAGAATCACGGCAAGCGAAGATAATGCCGCAGGGGAGTTGTATTTTATTCGGGATATTCATTACCGTAATGCCGGAAACGCAACATATCGATCCAGTTATTTCAACGAAGGCCCGATCGCTGATTTTACCTATGTTTCCTACAAGTGGATCTCCCGTAAAATGAATCAGGGAGCCTATCCGTTTGACAAGGAGTGGAGCGACTATCTCGGGACAGCTGCGAACAATCGGATTTTTTTCACCTGTTCAGGTCATCTCTACTTTGGTGAAGCCTATTGGGAAACTGATTATGACCGGATTTCTGAAACCGAGCGCAAAGACACTGAACTTGCCCACGTCTTTCGCTTGCGGACTCCTGTTGATGGGCCGTTGGATCTGCGTTATTTCTGGTTTTTTGGAAAGGGTGGCGAGGAACACGCCGGTGTGCTTTCCGATGTGATGTGGAATTTGGATAAATCTTCGGTTCACACTCCGCAGACTGATATGATTGATTTTGTGGAGAAATTCATCTCCATCTGGCCCCGTTCCGAACTCAAAGGAGTGGAGCAGGGCGATCATTATGCCGCTCACTATTTCTCCGAATTTTTCGGTCAGTTCAAAGACGGTTACCGTCCGCCGGATCAATTCGGCTGTTCCTGGCTGGAATACGATCTGCTCAAAGCCAATGAATTTTTCCGCCGTTGGAAGGAAACGGGCAAAGCAGAATTCCGGGAACGCACGATCAAACTGCTTAATTTCTATCTTTACAACCATTACGCCGGCAAATCAAAATTGACATATCCGTTTCACACGGGAGATTTCATGAAAGATATCATGCCGTTCTGCGAAAAGACCGGCTGGGGAGCACCATTCGAGGCGGAAGCTTTGGATTCTCTTGCTTTGCCTGAGATGATTTACGATGCCATGACTTTATATCTTCAGGATGAAACGCTCTTTCAGACCAAATATCCGTTTGACATTTTGGAGGATGTGTTGAAACTGCAGCAGCCTGACGGACATTTTCGCCGTCTGTATCATTCCGACCTCACTCCAAAGGAGAAAGCCGGTTGGATCAGTCAATATTCTGAAACGCAGACCTGGATTCCCGCACTCATCAAACTGTATCAGGCAACCGGGGATGAACGGCTTCGGACGGCTTATCTGAAAACCGCAGAACGCTGTCTGTTGGATATTGAGGAGTTGGGGATGTTCTCCATGGGCGGCTGCGAGACTGATTATCCGGACTTCTGGGACGTGGACGGCTACCGCACGATGTTGTGGGCGTTTCTTGATCTTTACGAACAGGAAAAAGATTCCAAGTGGCTGGATGCCGCAGAAAAAGTTCAGCTTTTCGGCAATATCATGCAGATGGGGTACAATGTCCCGAATGTACCTGGCAGTTTCTATGATCAGATCTCTTGGAAATCCCGCGGCATGATCGCCACCAGCTATTATACTTGGCCCGATTATGCCAGAACCCAATGCACTGCCACTGGAAATCAGTCTGTCGCATGGGTTGCTTATCTGTTGATGCGTCTTTACCGTGCCACCGGAAAAGCGATTTATATGGAACGGGGTATTGCGGCTTTCCGTCAAGTTATGCTGCATCGAGATGAAAAGAGTCTGGAGGGCAATCCGCATAAAGATCAGATACTTTACAGCATTTACGAAAACAATCCCCAGATGGATGATGAATCCGGACTTTACAAGCACAGTTACCCTGAAAACAGTTATTCGCTGTTCATCGACCTGTATTTGTATCTCGGAGAGATCATTCGGGAATTTGGCGGAGTCTATGTCGATACGAAAAAACACCATGCTTTTGGACTGGATTGTGTAAAAGTGCTGGATGCTGATTGGATAATCGGTGAGATAACTGTCCAAAATGAACTTGACCGTCCGCATTCGACGGTGTTGTTGGTCAATGGCGAAAAATGCCGGGAACTCAGTTTTCTCGCCGGGGAAACGAAAAAAATTCAGGTCAGATGAAAAGATTCGGAAATAAAAAACAACCTTTTGAACTGCAGATGGCAGAGTATATCAAATCCTGTTTGAGGTGGAAAATGAAAACGCTTGTTTTTCTTTGGGCTTTTTTATCGTTGTTTTCTTTGTCGGCATTGGATCTTTCGTCTTACAAGACGATCGTATGCTTCGGCGACAGCATCACGCATGGCGGTACTTATCATATGTTTCTGCAGGAATATCTGGCGGAAACCGATCCGTCTCATCCGCGGCGTGTCATCAACCGCGGGATTAGCGGAAGTACAGTTCCCGCTTTGCTGAAGCGTGTTGATAAAATGCTGCAGACGGATAAGCCGGATCTTGTGATCATCCAGATCGGGATCAACGATCTGATATCCTCAACAAGGTTTGCCGAGAAGGATCTTCCCTTTGAGAAAGCAGTGAAAAAATATCCGGTTTTCAAGCGGTTTGAAAAAAATCTCGGGGATCTCATCGATATTCTGAATAAGGCAAAGGTCAAGGTCGTTCTGCTGGGGACTCCGCCGTACAATGAATCTGCCAATCCGGAGGTCACTGCATCATTGAATCCGAATATGGATACTTCCGGTGTCCGGAATTTTCAGATCATCGAGAAGCGTCTGGCGAAGCAGAAAGGAGCAGAATTCATCGATATTTATACTCCGCTGCTGAAAAATCTTCAGGAAAACGATGCCGCCTGTCCCCGGGGAAAAAGAGACCGGGTCCACCCTTCACGCCAGGAACATCTCATCATTGCCCGGACTATTATCGGCAGCAGCTACACTCCGGGCCCCAAACAGAAAATCGCAATGCAGTACACTCAAGTACAAGCGGAGATCCAGCGGGTCGCCGGAATCTACGGCCGTATTCCGGATTCCTGCAAAACTGCGGATGAACAGATCGAATTCTACAAAAACTGGGTCGGATCCCTCAAGGGACGTAATTTTGAGTACTGGAACAAAATGCTTCCGGATATCATTTCCATCCTGAAAGATCCGGAAACAAAATTAAAGACGCTTTATAAGAAAAGAGATGCGGCTTTCGATAAATTGTATCAGAAATAATAACAGGAGAATTTGTCTCATGAAAATTTTATTGTTTGGCGGTAGTGGATGGCTTGGACATAACATTGCCTTGAATTTGATCTCAAAAAGGCTGGATCTTACCATTGTTATACGCGGTAAAAAGAAAACTTTTCTCAATGAGATTGCTGATCTGAAAATAATTACCGCAGACAAGGAAGATGAAGTGGCAATGAGGCAGATTTTTGATACCCGGTACACCCACGTTATTGACACCGTACCGACGGAAAAATCCATCAGTTTGATCTGCAAATATGCAAAGCATCTGCGGCATTATCTGCATTGCAGTTCCACTGGCGGTTATACTCCGCTTCCTTTTGTTCCCTGTAATGAGACCGCACATTACAAAGGTTTTGCTCCCGGTACGGGGTGGGATCAGAAACGGATCGTGGACAATCTGGTCATGCAGCTTTGCCGTGAACAAGGTTTCCCGGCAACGGTGATCCGCCCCTGCTACATCACCGGGCCCGGGGCATTCCCCTTGGACAATCTCGGCGGGCGCCGCAACGATTTTATTGCAGACATCATCGCAGGAAGACCTCTTGATTTGCCCAACGACGGCCGGGCGCTGCTGCAGCCAATTCATGTGCGGGATCTGGCAAACTCTTTTTACTTGAGTTTGGTTCACCCGGGCAGCATCGGGCAGATTTACAACATCTGTCTTTCACATGCCCTTTCTTTGAATGACTATCTTGAGCTGACCGCATCGGTATTCAGTAAAAAGCCGGTCATCAATTACATGCCCGTGGATGATATGCTGGAAAAATATGGTGAAAATATTAATCCGATCGGGCTGCACTTCCTTGCGGAGCATATGTGTTTCAGTATTGACAAGGCAAAGCGTGATTTGGAATATAATCCCTCCTGTACACCGGAGGAAGCTGTTATCGAGACCGCGATTTGGGCGGCAGAAAAAACAAACTGTAAATTTTAAGGAGATACTATGCAATATCTGAATATGCTGCCTTACCAACTGCGTGAGGCGATCGAAAATAATTATCCGGTGGCACTGCCGTTGGGAGTGATCGAGTATCATGCGGAACATCTGCCTTTGGGCGTAGATTGTTTCACCTGCATTGATGCAATAAAACGAATCGAAAAACGACGTCCGCAATTGGTGGTCATGCCGCCATTTTATTACGGAGCTGCTTCGCTTGCAGTGGCAAAACCGGAACGAAACGGCACCATTCAAGTTGATTCGGCAAAGATCATTCCCGTTGCAGAAGATATTTTCCGGGGGCTGCTTCGGGTCGGATTCCGCAATATTCACGCATTTATTTCTCATCAGACCGAAGGATTTGATCAGGGGATGCCGACCGATTTGGCGTTCCGGTTTGCGGCACGCCGTGTGATTTTTGAGTGGTTGGAAAAAGAGTCCGGTGAAGGTTGGTGGGGAACTGAGAATTTCGCTTCTTACTATTCCGGGGACAATGATCCTTTCAAATGGATCGGGATTCATCCGATCCGCGGCCCGGAAACCCGCAAAAAATTCGGAGGGGATCATGCCGGAAAACTCGAAACGAGCGAAGCTATGGTGATCTGTCCGGATCTGGTCGAGATGGATCGTCTGGATGAATCTCTTTGGTTCAGCCGCCCGGGGAAATATGCGACTCCGGAATGGGGGGATGAGGCATTGGAAGCCTCATCATACGATATGGAAAAGATCCTGTTTGGGGAGGAGGAGAAGCAGACCTTGCAATGAAAATTTTCAGCCGTTTTATTTTTAATCGGAAAAAAGCCAGATTTCATGGACGAAAGTTGAGTGGTATTAATTTCAATAACTTTATCAAACAAACAACAAGGGAGATCGTGAGAAATGAACAGCAAACTGAATGATGCGTCAAGAAGCAGGCCCAAAGAACAACTTATCCGTGGTATTGCCGGGAGACAGGTTAGAAGTTTTACATTAATAGAACTTCTGGTGGTGATTGCAATTATTGCAATTTTGGCAGCCATATTGCTACCTGCCTTATCCAGTGCAAGAGAAAGGGGACGTGCCGCTTCCTGTCAGGGAAATCTGAAACAATTCGGGTTTGCATTCGCAAGTTACAGCGATAGTTATGACGGATATTTCCCCAATTACGGCTACAATTTCATCCCATCCTATCCGACAACGCAATGTACATGGGGAACCATGATGCTTCAACTGAACTATATCACGTATCAGGTTTTCTTCTGTCCTTCTCTGGCAAATTCAAGCAAAGCCTATGAAAATCATCCCACTTACGGGCCGATAATCAACAGCTACAGTGCATACGGTTATTCTGCCGGTATCCGGGGTGTCGGACGGGCAGGAGCAGGTCAGACAACAGAAGATGACATCGCCTTTGCAAATTTGAATCGGTCAAAGTATTCCTCGGAATTGTTTGTACTGATGGATTCATGCGATGGCAGAACGCTGGGGACGGATGAGGAACGGGGGCAATATGTAGTGAAAAATTGTTACTATGCACCGCCTAACAACTCTAATCTGCCGCATAGTCGGCACAACCGCAGTATCAATATTCTCCATGCAGATGGACACGTTCAAGGTTACACTGCTGAAACCACGAATCCGTATCTGCAGATCGGAAGCAGAGATACTCATCCCCGTCGCTGGTTTTACGACGCAGAGTAAATTTTATACGAAAGGCTATAATCATGAATTCCAAAAAAACTTTATTTGTCAGCTTCATCTTTCTTTTCCTGTTTTCCGGAGTCGCTTACGGAGATTTCCAGACATCATTCAAAGCCGGACGTCAGGCTTTTTCCCAGAAACAGTTTGATCTGGCTTTGAAAAATTATCAGGAAGCCAAAAATCAGACCGAAATTCCGGGACAGCGTTATCAGGCTCTTCTTGCCATTTCAGATGTCTATCAGGCCCGGGGAGATTGGGCAAATGCGGAAAAGGTATTGGAACAGATCTTGAAAGATGAAAGCATCGCTGTCCAAAATCGTATGTTTGCCCGGAATCGTCTGGGAGATTGCAAACTGAAACAGAAAAAAGTCGAAGCGGCTGTCGCGGAGTATCAGAAAGTTGAATCTTCCGGTGTCCAGAACAATGAAAGTGAATACGCACAGCTGGCTTGCGGAAATCTTTTGCTCCAGTTGAAAAAATATGAGGATGCACAAAAATATTTTCAGCTGCTGCTGGCGAATCAGAAAGCCAGCCCCGCCCGCAGAACGCAGGCACAGATCGGAATGGGAAATATCATGTTCGCTTCGGGAAAATATGAGGATGCCATCGCAGCTTTGAAAGAAATCGCCTGGAATCCGAAAGAAAAGGAAGTCGTCAGAGCAGCAGCCCTGACCGTGATCGCACAGGCACAGTTCCGGTTGAAAGCATATAAGGATATCTGCCAGACTGATTTCGCGATTATTGCGCTGAATAATATTCCGAGTTACTACAAAGCGGCGGCATATATGCAGGTGATCAGCATTCTGGAAGGAGCCATGAAAGATTATACGCAGGCGAAAAAACTGCTTGACGAATTCGAGAAAATGCCGGGACTCAACGCGTCTCAGGCGAAATGGATTGAAACTTATCGTGCCAAGATCAAAAAAGCAGAATATACTATCTGAAGAAAGGTTTTTCCCGAATGAAAAGAAAATTGATTCTTACATTTCTCCTTGCAGGCACGTTGTCCGTTTTTTCTGCTGAATTTGCCGGCATCCGTGCGGAGCTTGCAAAAATCAAGGAGCTGTCTGTCCAGGATTACGAATTGGGAGACAAACTGCTGGAGGAAATGAAAAAAGTCGGTATGAAAAAGCCGCTTCTGTATGGAAAGCGTTATTTTTTCACCGAACCGGTACTCTGGTGTACCAGCAAAATGTTTTTGACTGAAAAACGCTGGCTGGATCAGCCTCTTTTCAAATCCCGTGAACTTTATGAGATCGGGCCGTCCCAGTATAAAATGCCTGGAGTGGCAAAAAATCTGGAACTTTTGAAAGAAACCGGTCTTGACGGATTCGGAATGTTTGTCAATCTCGACATTACAAAAGACACCGTCGATATGATCGGAAAATACTCCACACCGGATTATCCGCTTTACTGTATGCCGACCCTCTGCCCGGAAGGTGCTTACGGTCCGCTGGAGAAACAGCATCTTGATTTTCTTGCCAGGCATCCGGCCGTACTGCGTTTTCAAGGCAAGCCCGTGTATTCCTCTTACGGCGGCGACAGCAAAACTCCCCGGGAGATCGCCGACTATATTGCGAAAATCAAAAAACTTTCCGGTTCGGACTGCTGTTATATCCATGCTGTAGGTTCTCTGCGTGTCAGCACGGATCCCTACCATTATTACATGGAAAACAACGGACGTGTCCCGGCTTCCGTCATATTGAAATGGTTTGACAAACTTACGGAATATCTGGAGGTCGCAGGCGGGATCAGATTCGCCAACCGTCTGACCTACCGGGATATGCGCTACAATGTGGAGTATTATGACAAAGTCATTCTGCCGCTTGTTTCCGCCGCCGTGGCGCAGGAGAAATTCCGTGGAAAGAAACTGTTTCAATTCCAGATCATGACTGGCTACGATGCATTCCTCGGCAATCAGACTCTCTGCCATGACGGGACGAAAACATTCCGGAAGGCTTATGAACTGGCTTTGAAATATCCGATCGATATCATTCTGCAGTTTGAATGGGATGAAACCAACGAGGATACCAGTATCCAGCCGATGATCTGTCGTCCGATGGCTTATCAGCGTATCATCAAATACTACACGGATACAATGAAAAATATTCCGTTGAAGCCCCGTGCCGGGGATGATCTTTCATTGCCGAATCTGATCGTTTCTCAGCTCCGGCAGTATGTGCCCGGATCACCGTTTGAGGTGGAGCTGCTAAATGTACCGGACAGTCAGGAGAAAATCGATTATACTGTCGATCTGGAACTGCTTGGACATGAAGGCAAACCTTTCTGGTCATCCAGAGGATTGAAGTTTGATTCATCCAAATTGCAGGATCACAACCTTTATGTTCCATCCGATATCATGGCGCAGCAGCGTTGTGCAGTTCCGCGCCTGACGATCCGGTACAAGGGAAACACAAAGGTGATTTGTGAAGGAATGCCGTTTACGGCGATCCGTGCAACAACGAAAAATGATTATCTTTATCTTTGTACTCCGGTTCGGAATCTGATGTTCCCCGAAAAACCGGCGGCATCCATCACTCCGATCGCGAAAAACGGAATGATTTCGGAGTATGCGATCGAAGCGGATCTGAATTTCCCGGGACACAAACTTCAGGCTGTGGATGTGGTCAACAACAGTTATGATATTTTTTCATACGACCCGAAAAATGAATATCTGCAGAGTGATCATGAACGGCAAAGTTATCGTTTTTCCTGGCAGTATCTCAACAGCGAAAAAGGCGGCCCCGGCAGTATCAAGGTCGAACAGAAGTTTGATCTGAAAGGTACCGATTCCGGAATCTTTTTCGCCCCCACCAAGGAACCGCGGCGCAATTACCTGATCAATTACAGCGTATTGTATCGCCAGATCAAATGGGATTCCACGATTTTTGATCCGAGTTCATGGGTGGGACTCGGACATAACACCTATGTCTTTTCCGTGAAAAAAAATGAGATCGACAAAGCAGTCTTTACGGTTTTTGGGAAACGTCTGACCGGGCCGTACAAGGATCAGACATTTACCTGGAGCGTGCCGCTGAAAAATCTTGGCAAATACGGAATTCAAACCAAAGTTCTTTTTGACGGTCTGCAATTCGGACTTGATACGATATACCGCCCGGAACGTCAGCCGCTGCCGCTGATGACGGAACAGGTGAAATTCAAAAACCGTATTCTTTCCGACATTCCGGAAGGCATCCTGGCATTCCGGGCAATTTCGCGTGATGGACGGGTTTGGTGGAGCAAACCTTATGCCGTCAGCAGGGATGAAAACCAAAAACATGAAGTTCAGGTCTATGACCGTGAAAAAGGTTTCTACCCGATTCAAGTTGAAAAGAACCGTATTCCGCAAATTGTCTATTCTTTCGATCCTGAAAGATCCGGCGATACGCTGGTTACCGACGCAGGACGGGAATTTTTCGCTTCCATCGGAGCGCACAACACGATTTCCATCGGGTTTCAGGGACAAAGCCATTCCTATGGTTCTGCGCCGCGGATCATTCATCGGGATATGAATAAAGACGGCAGGGATAACTGCATCGCTCCGGAATGGGTGAAATTGCCGGACGGAAAATATGCGCTGCGTTTTACCGGAAAACCGAATGCATTCGTAAATTTCCCGCCCGGAACATTCCCGCATAAAAACGGATACACTCTGGAGTTTGAAGTTTTCCCTGAAGAGATCGGACGTGACCAGACATATTTGGGGATGTACGGCGGAACGGCATTGACCGGATTCCGTCTGCGTACGGAAAAAGGAAAATTCGTTGTCGATTTCCAGCATCGGCGACCCCATGACAGAAAATCCGCATTTTCGCCGCTGGACACCCGGTATTCCAAACTGGGTCCGGTGGCAGGAAAGTGGAATCGCATCCGTTTCCGCTACGACGGCAAGGCTGTTTATCTTTCTGTAAACGGCGGTGAAGAGGACGCTCTTCCGTTTACCGGGATCACGCGTAATCTGAATGCTTCATGTTTTGCCGGAGACGGATCAAAAAATGCCGATGGAAGTTCCCGGTGTTTCAAAGGACTTTTGCGTTCTTTTTCCATTATTCACACTGCAAAACCATAATCAGGGGAGTTGTTTTTTTTATGATTCAGGAAATTCTTTATGATTGCAAGATCGACAGCTCCCGTCAGCCCGCCATGTTTCGGGCGGCTGAAGGTGAGAATCCCCATCCGCTGCTAGTGGGTCTGCATACTTGGAGTTATAATCATACTGATTATTACAAAAAATTTGCGGCCTGCTGCGAAAAGTATAACTGGAATTTCATCTTTCCGGAATTCCGCGGCCCGAACTGGTGGCCGGAAGCGTGCGGATCTGATTTCGTGGTTTCTGATATCGAAGATGCAGTTCGTCATGTCTGCCAGATAGCAAATGTTGATAAAAAACGTATCTATCTTTGCGGAGGTTCCGGAGGAGGACACTGTTCATTGCTGCTCGCTGGAAGACGCCCGGATCTCTGGACCGCTGTTTCGTCTTGGTGTCCAATCTCTGATATCCGGTATTGGCACGAACAATGCAGTGCTATGAATTTGGGATATTACAAACATATCGAAAGTGCCTGCGGAGGAAATCCGGAAACGGATGCTGCCGCCAGGAAGCAGGCAATGGTCAGGTCTCCGATCAGCTGGCTTCCCAACGCAGCGGAACTTCCACTGGCGATCAACTGCGGCATTCATGACGGTCATGTGGGCAAAGGAACGGTTCCCGTTGATCAGTCAATTTTTGCCTTTAATGTTCTCGCTGCACCGGAAGACCGGATATCATGGGATGATACCATGTATATTGTAAAGAATGAAACTATCCCGGAACATTTGCGTTATCCGGAGATTGACCCGGCATTCGGAGAACATAAAGTTTTGTTCCGTCGAGTTTCCAATAATGTTCGTTTGACCATCTTTGACGGCAATCACGATCTTTATGAAAATGCTGCTCTGGAATGGCTTTCCCGTCAAGTCAAAGGAACGCCAATCAGTTGGGATCCGGGACCGGCATCAGCTGCACTTGAGCCGGATTCTTCGCAGCTGACGAGTTGAATCACGATAAAGAAGGAATGAACTTCGCCATAAAAAATATCTCATTATTATTAATCAACATACTTACTGCTGGTTCCCATCCGGATCAGCAGTTTTTTTGTTTCTGGCTGCGTGAGGCAAGACAAAGGCAAGGGAAAATCTCGTAACCATTTGCTTACATGGTAAGATAAATTAGCTTCTACCATAAAAATATAATACTTGCAAATTTAAAATTTGCTAAATAAAATCTTTTTACGCCAGCAGAAAAAATCATCGTTTTTCAAAAATTTTGAGTTATATATCACTATAGTGGAATAAGTCCACGATCAATATAAGCTCTGCTGATCCAAACGGATTGGCGGGGCTTTTTGTCTATTAACAATCCTTACTCGAAGTTATGAAACGCGGAACGCCGCAGGCGTGAGCATTGGAATGACGGAGAGCGAGGCCTCCGGGAAATCGACTGGAACACTCAAACCGAGGTGGTTTGAGTGCGAGGCGGCTCTCCTGCCGCCGCAGGGAGATTTGCCGGAGAATCAACTCAAGGAGGTTTTATGAGAATTGAAAAGAAGACGTTGAATGATGCCCTGCGGGTGCTGGGCAAGGTGGTGTGCCAGACTTCACCGGTGGAACTGTATCGGTCGGTGCGGTTTGTCGGCGATGGCGATGGAGTTATGGCGATGGCGACGGATGGAG
>JAZUPS010000161.1:0-2820 GCA_045605305.1 Victivallaceae bacterium | reverse complement strand
CCGCTTGGCCTCCGACTTCCTCATGGGCAGCGCAAGCTGACCTCTTCACAAGCGGAATGAAATGGAGCGTCTTCATCCGCCGTCGCTCTGCGAGCTATGGCGGGACAAGCAAGCAAGGCTTCTGGGGTTTGGTGAAGATGTGAAGAAAACCTTCGGTTTTAAGTGAAGAGCTTTTGTTGGCACAAAAGCGTGAAGAGAAGACTTACGTCTTCGTTCCGCCATTTTTTTTGCCATTCAAAAATGCTTTTATGGGATTGCCTTCATTTCATTCAGGCTATCCCGCATTTTTGCAAAAAAAATGGCGGAGAGGGCGTCACCCTTCACCGAGTTCATCTTTTAACTTATTTTACGCTCAAAGTCCTTGATTATCAGAAGTCCATTCCCGTATTTTTCCGAAAATATATGCTTTTTTGAAACCTGATAAAAAAGGCTCTTTTTGGTACTTCTCATCTGCCGAATGGTACTGAAACGGCACCTTTCACTTTTCAGTTTTAGGGACTTGCTTTTGTTGAGTTTTTTATTCGTCGTATTGATCACTGCGAATAATTTTTTTCAACGCCTTTACTGTCCTTTTACCACCCGGCAACAGATCATCCCGGCATCCGGTTTGGTTACGATGCCTGCACTTAATCTACCCTGATTTTGTCAAAAATGCAAATTGAAATGTTTAAAAACGCCGGATTTTTATTTCAATATCCCGGACAACAGAGGCACAGTACCGGATCAAAGGGTTTGTAAAACGGACTTCTGACCGTTTACAGCGGACTATTTCCCCCTTCTTCCGGACAGGGGTATCCGGACATTTACCCTGAAAAGTCCGTGTCCGGATGGCAAAAATCCGTAATCTATAGTGCTGTAAAAAATCCAACAGCACCTTTTAAAATTAATTGGGGTTCACCATATTTTATTATCCAAACTGCCGGAGATATTAGGTGCAGAATCCGCGTAAACAAAGGTTGTGTCATTGCTCTATTCACAAGTGGGAACATTCTGCTTATGTCGAACGTCTGTTCCTGACTTCGCTTCGGTATTGCGATGAAGTTATCGAACTCTTTATTTCAGAAAAAGTCACTTGATCTGATCTATTCCAATGAAACGTCCAAAGAGCTGTTTTGTTGCCATGCGGCAAGGGGGTTCTGTCGTGTAAATCCACCTTAAAATTGATCTGTGATCTACTGCCCTCGGGTACGATATTTTCATCAAAAACGATGCAAAAGGATTACTGTCTGGAACCGCAAATGCGATTCCAGACAGCGACTGTTAATTTGAATCAGCATCAAGAGATTGCGGCTCATCACTCATAATGAATTTGATAATATCGGTGTTGCGATACCGAATCCCATGCCCCACATACTTCCTCTTGAAGGGCAGATATGGCTCTTGTTTCTTGAAGTTCGCCAAACTTATGCCAAGCATCTGGGCAGCTTCATCCATCGTGATCAATTTAGGTACCACGACGGGCAGTGGATCACCTTTGGCGGCGATGTGCTTTAATTGAGCGATGATCTCCCGGTATTCCGGAAATGGAATCAGATTGGATTCGGTCAATGGATGCAGGATTTTTCCAATGAGGATTACGGTTTGGTGACGGATCAAATTTTTATTCATCTCATGCGCCTCCTTTCATTCGCGCATGCGATGTTGCCCAAAAGTAAAATTATAAAAAAACAGAAACAGACCTCCTATTGAACCCAGCCACAAAGGAGGTCAAAATGAAAAATGTAAAATTAAATCAAGAACAGCAGTCGGCACTTGAACAAATCAAACAGGGCGGAAATTACATCATCCTCGGTAATGCTGGTACCGGAAAATCGACCCTGTTAAGACATCTGCATGATGCTATCCCTGAAGCAGTCTTTGTTGCTCCGACTGGTGCAGCAGCTCGTTTGATCAATGGTGTAACTATCAACAGTTTGTTCCGCATTCCACCGCAACCATACATCACAGAGTGGTCAATGGGAGTGATTTCGAACAAAGGTGTCAGAAAAACCATAAAAGCAATAAAGGTTTTGGTCGTGGATGAAATAAGTCTTGTCCGTTCAGATATTTTTGCAGCTATGGACTATCGGCTTCGGCAATATGCTCCGGATGGATGCCGCCATCTTCCTTTCGGCGGGCGACAGATTATTTTGTGTGGCGACTTTTTTCAGCTCCCACCGGTTGTGAGCGATACCGATGTCTGCGGCTCCTCCGTTGGCGAATTGCTTGAACGTGAACTCGGCGGTATCTATCCTTTTAACACAGCACTTTGGTTTCAAGCCAAAATTACACCTTTATATCTGCGTACCAATATGCGTCAAACCGGAGATAAAAAATTTCAAGAGTGCCTTGATTCATTCCGCTGTGATGACGAAAATCGGCATCAAGAAGCTCTTGAATTATTGAATCGCCGGGTCACAACAGAGTTTCCTGCCGATGCAGTCTATTTGTGTCCCCGGAAAAGTGAAGCTAATGCTATCAATGATCGTGAACTGAAAAAACTTCAAACTCCGGATAAACTCTTTACAGCGATTCGACAGGGCGACTATGGCGAGGATTACCCGGTGGATGCAGAGCTTCGTTTGAAGCTGCAGGAGCGCGTTATTGTTACGGTTAATTTATCGGGAGATGTTACCAACGGAACTACGGGTATCGTCTCTGGATTTCTGGAAGATGGAGTGATACTGTCTCTGGCGGATGGACGTGAAATCCAGGTAACTCCGCATGAGTTCAAGAAAATATCCTATCGGCTGGTTCGTGATCCTGCCACCGGTGAAGAGCGTCCTGTTCCTTTTGAAACCGGATGCTTCCGTCAACTTCCTCTGCGTCCCGGATATGCGT
>JAZUPS010000160.1:0-14269 GCA_045605305.1 Victivallaceae bacterium | reverse complement strand
TTATATGGCATCCACAACTGCCATGCCGCGTATCCCAATATTACAAGAGCTGTACGATAGAGTTTTATCCAAAGGAAATTCCAGATTGCAGGCTCGATGTGCTGTTATGAGAAAGATGTTATTGATTTTAAGGGGAATGGTCATAGCCGATAAAGAATTTGATAAAAATTTCAAAAAAATTCAAAAATCGGCTTGATTTTAAACAAACCATCTTGTATATGCAGCCGGAGTGGAAAGGCGACGAGCCAAATTTTGATTTTCTGGACTCTACTGCGGCTGCCATGCTCGAAGGAAATCCGCAGGCAAAAGCTGTTTTGAAAGTGAATTTGCGAGATTCTCAAGGTACATTTATTGCAAAACATCCGGAAGAACGAGTCGTATTTGACAATGGTGTTATTCGCGGGAATTGTTCTCTTGCCAGTGAAAAGTGGCGTGCTTACATCTCTGAATATATCGAAAAATTGATAGATCATGTCGCTTCCGCTCCCTATGCTGACAAAATCATCGGCTGTGTAATCAGCGAAGGTGAAGAGGGGCAGTGGCTCCATTACTGGAATTCGGCAGATCCGTCGGTGGATGGAGCATTCAGTGATTACAGTTTGCCGATGCTCAAATATTTCCGTGACTTTCTGCGTAAAAAGTACGGAACTGACGAAAAATTACAGACAGCATGGAACAGAAAAGATGTGACTTTTGATACCGCCACGATCCCGGATCATGCTGCCCGGGCCGCCAATGATTGCGGATTTTTGCGTGATCCGGTCAAGCGGGCGGATGTGGTTGATTATGCTGAAGCTCTTTCGCAGGTGGTAGTTGACGGGATGGCTCATTACAGCAAAATAATCAAGCGTAAAACCGATGGTAATTGGCTGACCGGAGCCCTTTACGGTCACATAATGGATGTGGGTATGTATATGCTTGCTGAACAGGGCGGAGGATTGGCTGAAACGGCGGCTCTGGATATTCCAAGCATGGATATTTACATGGGACCTCTGCAGTACCGCAAAGAGTTCCGTGACGTTGGCGGAGTCGGCAGTTTTGACACTCCAAGCCCCGGAAGTTGTCAGTTGCATAATAAGATCTGGATCAATGAAAATGATTTGCGTACCCATTTGACTTTCCCTGCCGGTTACGCTTACAGTGTGCGGAATACTGCACAATTTGATCAGGTATTGGCGAGGGAGGTCGCCAAAGCGATCTGCGGACGGTCAGGATTTTATCTGCTCAGTATGGGGTTGGAAGATAACCACCACTGGTATGATGATCCGGAAACGATCATTACTTTGAAAGAATTGGACAACATCATTCAGGACGCCGCCTCCCGTGATCGGTCCGGATGCAGTCAAATCGCAGTATTCGGAGATGACAACAGCTTGAAGTATATGCGTCAGCTCAAACACATGCAAAAATTTGACAGTCTGATGCGTTACGCCATCATTCAACGTGAGGCGATTGCCCGTATCGGTGCGGCTTTCGATGAGTATATGCAGAGCGACTTGATCAATCCGAAACTTCCGGATTACAAATTTTATATATTCCTGAATCCGATCCATATGACCGGTGCGGAAAAACAGCGGGTGCGTGAACTGGCAAAAAATCCGGATATAAGAATTCTCTTTTTGTTCACCCCCGGTATTGCCGACAAAAATGGGTTGAATCTTGATTTTGCCAATGAGCTGACCGGAATGGATTTTGTTTTGGATAAGACGCCCCGTGAAAGTTTGATCGAATTGGCTTACCCGGTTGAAAATCTCACTGCCGGAAAACGTTACGGCTGGGCGGGAGAAACCTTTTCTCCCGTGCCGGTGCCACGCAATTTTGACCGCAAACTGGCTGTTTATCCGGGCAGTTCGATCCCTGCAGCTGTTACAAAGGGCAATATTGCCTATACCACGCTGGGGGTGCTGCCGGTGGAATTACTGCGGATGCTGGCAAAAGAAGCCGGTGTGGAGATCCGTTCGGAAAACAATATCGCTGTTTACGAATGTGCCTCCTATCTGGGAGTCCATTCATCCGCAGACCGGAAAATATGCAAAGTTACAGCTCCGAAAAATCGCAAATTGCGGATGATTTGGCCGCAGTATGAGGACAAAGCTGTAAAAGAGTATTCATGGTTGAATACCGAGCCTGTAAGCAAAATTTTTGTTATTGAGTAAGAAGGATCGTAAAAATGATTTCATGGGTAGAAAGCTTTACCCCCGTATTGAGTACGGAAATATTGGAGAGCTGCAATTTTTTTGAACTTTATCCCTTTGACGGTGGAGGAGCATTTGTCAACCGGGATCTGCTTGGCAGTGTGGATGACAAATTGATCGCCCGGGCAATCATGCACGGCGGGGCATTGGATGATTTCGGCTCACTTGAGGAGATTGATTTCCTGAAGTTTGATCGCTGGAGTACCATTGAAAAGGCGTGCTGGATCAACCGGATGTATTTTATTGTGCCGCTTGCACGTCAGGCGAGGTTGACCGCCGACAGGGAACTTGCGGAATACCTCAAGCGGGTGATCTTCCGTTTTCAGAAGCTCTATCCGCCGCCGGCAGATGAAGCGGCGGTGAGGGAGTTGAATAGTTCTGTGCTTGAAGCTCTGGAAAGGGATTATAATTCGAACAGTGCAAATTTTGATGCTCCCATATCCTATCAGTGGTTTGATTTTCAACCTGCCAGCCGGCTGCTGCACATATTGTATGCGGTATGGTTTATTAAAGGTCTTGGTGTATTCAGTCCGGAGGATTATCAGCAGCTTGACCGGATGATTTCCGAACATGCCCGGGTGATCTATCAAGCCAGTGATTTTGATGCGATGCCCCGGAAAGGAAATCACGATTTTTTGCGTTCATTAGCACTTTTCACGGCAGGAACACTATTCAAGGATCTTCCGCAAGCGGAAAAATGGCGGCTTAAAGGCTTCAGATATTGCGAATATCATGTGCTTGATGATTTCCTGCCGGATGGTATGGCTTATGATAAAAGTCCCTCGTATCACTTTTTTGAAAGTTGGATTGCCCGTGATTTCGCCTTGAGAGCCGCTGTGGCGGATATGTCTTTGTGTGCCGAAGCTCAGGAGCGTCTGAATAAGGCCTATGATATTTGCCGCCTGCTCCAATTGCCCGATGGGATGACCCCGGTGATAAGTGACGGATATCCGCTGGATATGAATGTATTCATGAGGACATTGCCGGGGAAGGACTCTCTGGAAGGAGAAACTGCAGCTGTCCTGCCGGATGCGGCAATGGCTATACGCAAAAATGCAGGTGATTTTGTCTTTTTTGATTGTTCAAGGTGTTTGAGAAAATTTGCCCATTATCATGCCGGTAAACAGGCTGTAACTTTGTGGTTCAACGGCAAACCTTTCGTGGAGGAGGGCGGCTGCTGCAACTATGATGATCCGGCATTCGCAGAATTTTTCAAAACCGCCGAAGCTCATGCGACACTGTTGATCGATGACAAAGGCGACAGCGAATTGCAGGGACGGTACTGCTGGTTGAGTTCCGGCTCTCCTGAATTGAAAGAGTGGCAGAATAACCACATCGAAAGTATAATGACTGCACCGCGATGGGGGGATACCGTTTGGACCCGGCATATTGCTGTTGCAGATGAAAAAGTTGAAATAGCAGACCGCATTTCACATAACGGAAATAAAAAGTGGAAACTGCTTTTCCCCTTGGCTCCGGAAGTGACAATTCAGAATTCCAGTGATAAATTGCTTTTATGTAACGGTTATGTGCAGGTGGAGATGAGCAGTACAGTGCCTATAAGCCGTATCGGATCACGCTGTGTACGAAATTTTCAGATAGTCTCTGCGGATTGTCTGGTACTCCGTGGGCAGGGGGATGCGGTAATACGGACTGTTTTTGAAAAAGTATTCCACTGATGAGCTTGTCCGCAAGGAAGCTTTTTGCCGGATCGATGAAATAATTAATATTTCCAGCAGGAATTTTTTATGCAAAAAATTGTTGAAACTCTTATTTGTAAAAATGCTTTTTTACACGCCTTTTTTGATTTCAAAAAAGCAGCATACTCAACATTGGAAATTGAACTTGATACCTCTTTCCCGGAAAATTTGGAAATCGTGATCAGTGAAACCGCCGAAAATGGCAGTATCACTCATCTCCCGGGGTTCCGCACATTTTTCCAGCAAATCGTGCAGACAGGCGTCGGACATCAGGTAATCAAGCTGAATATTCCTTATTTTCAGGCGTATGGCGAAAAGGGATACATGCGTTGTCCCGTTGAGGCAGATGGAGAATTTGCTCCATTCCGCTATGTCGAAGTCAACCGTCATTATGGCGATATAACTGTCCATCGGACGGCATATTATCCGGATTGGAACGATCAGGCATCCGGCTTTGAATCAAACTGCAAAGCATTGGATACGGTTTGGGATTTCTGCAAATATTCGATCAAAGCGACGTCAGTATTTGAGTGTTATGTTGACGGAGAACGGGAACGAATGCCCTATGAGGGTGATGCGGTGATAACCCAGCTGGGCCACTTCTGCAATGACAGCAATTACAATATCGCACGCAATACGATCGACTGGTTTTGCTGGATCGGGCGGGATTCATGGTTCACGGACTGGATACTTTCTGTTCCACGGTTGATTCAGGATTATATTCTTTACAGCGGAGACCTGGATTCTCTCAAACGCTGGCTGCCGAAACTGCCGGAGAAACTTCTGTCGGGCTGCCGGGATAAAGATGGTTTGCTCAACAGCTGTTTTTATCAGGCAGCCAAGCCGGGGAATCCGGATTTCAGGGATTTGATAGATTGGCCCAGATCAGAACGTGACAATTATGAGTCAGGTGAATGCAACTTCGTTTCCAATGCCATGCTGTTCCGGGCATTGGAGATAAGTGCCGAATTGACCGGCGAAGAGTGTTACCGCAGAGAAGCGGAGCAGGTGCGAATGGCGATCCGCAAAAAATTTCTGAAAAACGGACTTTTCACCGATTCAGAAAATTCCAGCCATACAGCCTTGCATACTGCAATTTTCGCACTGGCATTTGATTTGGCGGAAGGTGCGGAAATAGAGGCACATAAAGCAATAATTCTGGCGAAAAATATGGCGTGCAGCGTTTACTGCTCCCAATATTTGCTGGAAGCATGTTTCAAACACGATATGGCAGAACATGCAATCAAACTCATGACAGCTGATAATAACCGTTCATGGCTGGGTATGCTGCGTGATGGCACGACTATTTCTGCGGAGGCTTGGAATGAACGATGCAAACCCAATTTGGATTGGACTCATGCCTGGGGCGCAGCTCCTGGTAATATCGTGATCCGCTGTCTGTGCGGTATCCGTCCGACTGCACCCGGTTTCACCGAATTTATTATTGACCCCAAACCCGGGAATTTGGAGTTTTTCAAGGCGGTTCAACCGACTCCGCACGGATCGGTTGAAATGGAATACTCAAATAAAAAAATACGTTTTACAGTTCCGGAAAATACCCGGGGACATTTTCACGGTCAGGTATATGAAGCTGGAACATACTGTTTTGATTTCAAATGATTTTTCTGTAAATCAGCTGCAAGCGGTGTAAAACAGGCAAAGATGATTTATTGTGTGACTTTTATGGAGGTTTGGTTATGAGTAATATTTACATACGCAGCCGGGTGGATGCCGGATTGCTTATTGTTGAAAGCAGTGAGAAATTGCAAACCCCTGTTGTTCTTGATAAAAACGGCAATCAGGTTTCAGCTCCGGTACTCGGTGAGAAAATAGAAAACAACAGCTGGATATTGTCCATAGATGCTGCCAATTTGAAAAAATGGAGTCCGGATACTCCTGAACTTTACACTCTGGCTGCCGGTGATATAAAAGAGCGTTTCGGATTCTGCGAATTGCGTACCTTTTCCAATACGGATATTCTGCTCAATGGAGAACGCTGTTATCTCCGAGGCTATATTCGGGGAATCACTGCTCATGAGCATCCCAATATGACTGGCGGTACATTGAAAGAAGCGGCGTTGAAAAATATCCGTCAGGCAAAAAAATACGGCTTCAATCTGGTGCGTTTCCACAGTACCATCCCCCCTGTCGAATTTGTGGAAGCTGCGGATGAAGAGGGTCTTTTTATTCATATGGAGATCGGATTTGCCTATGAATACGATGATCAGGGCAATAAAAAAGGTCTGGCAATGGATAATGTCAACTGGCGTGAAACGATTCTCCGTTACCGCAACCATCCGTCAGTGGCAATATTCTGTATCGGCAATGAGATGCACAATTCCGGCCATCAGCCCGGCGTTTACCGGCTTTATGAGGAAGGCCGCCGGCTTGCTCCGGGCAAGCTGATCATGGATAATTCCGGCTGGGGGGAGTATGATCGTCCAACGGCAGATATTTTTGCTCAGCATATTGCTTATTATTTTCCGTACAAACATCATCAGGATATGTTTTTGACGGATAATTGCTGGCAGATGAATGGTTCGACTTACGACGTACCCATGAATGAAGCGATCCGGACTCCGGATGTCGATATGAATGTTCACCGTGAAGCGGTTCCTTTGCGTCCGGTACTGGCACACGAAGCACTGCATTATATCGACATTCCGGATTATGAAGCATTGAGCAGGAAGTTTGATGATTTCTGTGCAAAAGTCGGCAAAGAATATCTGGAAGCAAATGACATTCAAAAGCCGCGTTTTATGACGGAGCTTCCCGAATTGATCCGCCGCAAGGGATTGAGCTGCAAATTGCCGGACTATATAAAAGGTTCTCAACATTTTAAGTTGATGGGATATAAAACTTATATCGAGAGGATGCGTGATTCCGGTATTTGCGGTTATGAGATGCTTCAATTGGCAGATTGTCTCAAATATGAAAATAAAAATGGTATTCTTGATTGCTTTGATGATGACAAATTTTTTGATCCGGCATGGATGATGTCGATCAATGGAGATGCCGTTTTGCTCGGATGTTTTGAAAAAGAAACATTTTTTGAAGATGAACCGGTAAAGATGACGTTGAAAGTTTCCAACTTTCTGCCGCAGCCGCGTATTCGCGGAGATGTGAAAATTTCCGTGGACGGCAAAGATATTTATTCCGGCAAAGATGTTTCACTGGCAGGCGGATTGCAAATTATTGCCAGAGTTACCATGAATTTCAAACCGACCGGCAAAGCCAGACGGCTTACCGTCGCGGCGGAATTTGTTTCCGGAGAGTTGAAATTGAATAACTCCTGGGATATCTGGCTCTATCCTCATGCAGAAGTAAAAAAAGTCCCGGTTTGCCGTTTGCAGGATCAGAATTTAGCCGCATGGATCAGAGCCTGCGGCGATACTCCGGATGAAAAAACGGTCGTAACCGATCGTTTGGACAGTCGGATTTTTGATGATCTTACTGCCGGGAAGCATGTGTTTTTGCTTTACCACCGGGATAATGAGGAGCAGGAATTTTACCTGCCGGGGGCATTGGAAAGATTCAAACCCTGTATCTGGGATCGCGGCAGCAATCTTGGCGGAGTGATCCGGCATCCGCTTCTGCTTGAGGCGTTGGCTTCGGAACGCTATTTTGACAAAAACATGCAGATCTTGCTTGAAGCCGGTTACAAAGTTTGTCTGGATGACTTCCCGGTGGCGGTCAACGAACATATTTACGGCATCGACAAACCGGTGCGCGACCGGATGAAAGGTTTGATCCACGGGATCAAAGATTTTATCGACTCGGATACTTTCCGCAACTTTTCCCATTTTTTCACGGTCAAAGTCGGTTCCGGAGTGCTGTCGGTCTGCACCATGCTGCCGGTTGACGGCTGGGGAAGTGATCCGGTGCGGGATAATTTCTTTGCGGCAATTTTCAACAATCCGGATGCCTTTGATGCTCCGGTCGGCATTTCAGTTGATGAATTCAGAAAATATCTGGTCCAATCGACCGCCGCCGGGGTGGTGAAAGAGGATGTGATGAATCATTTCTGGGAGATCGACAATAAGCCGGTCGAGGATAAACTGTACTGGGAAGAGGTCAAAATCGATATGCGCAAGCACAAGTAAACCTTTTCACTCCCGGCAGATGGCGGATCGGGATCAGATATCAAGGAGTGCGGCATCCAATGGCGGCACATCCACGGGATTGCCGGATACCATAATCTGCTGTTTCTGCGGCAAATGATTGGCACAGAAAAGTTTTTTATGGCCTTTGCAGTCATCCCATAATGTGCAGAGGACGGTCGGTACTTCGATGCTTCCTCCCTTGCTCAAATGCAATGTGTGATGCGGTGTTTCCAGATCCGGCAGCGGCAGCATCCGTCCGTCAAGCAAAAATTCCGGATAACGGCGACGCAGCTCATTCAGATTTCTGACCAGGGTCAGCATTTCCTGCTGCGGCGGCGCCGGAAGTGTCCATGGTGCCCCGGCACCCCAATCAACTTCGCCGTTTTTGCGGATCGGAATGGTGAGCAAGGCCCCGGATGCAAATCCCAAAGCGGTACGGTAAAGCAGGTTTTCCGGACTTTTTTCCGCATCAAAAACGGCATAATTACACTGGTTCCCGGAATAATTTGCCGTGATCTCATGAAAGAGGTAACTGTAAAACGGCACTCCGCAGACGGCATCGGTACGCAGATCGTTGACCGGAAGTGTGGCGATAAATGGTTCAGCAGCACCGTGTTCAGTGCCGATCACTGCCGGAGAACCGCTCCGCCGCATCCCGGCAATGACTTCCTGCTGCAGAAGTTTGCCTGCTTGGGTTTCATGGGGGCCCGGGGCATCCGGGTGGCCGTGATCCGCACTGAAACAGGGGGCGACTTCACCGCCGAGGTCCTGATCAAAAAGCTGGAAAAAGTCGATCCCGGAGGCGGCAATTTTACAGCACTCCTCTACAATATGATCCCGCACAGCTTTCTGCATCAGGCACAGCGGGGTCGAGTGGCGGAAAGGCTTGAAGTCTCTCGTATGGATCGTGCCGTCCGGATCAGTGCATCCCCAGTTCGCCGGGGCTGCCGGATAATCTTTACCGGTCGGATAAACATAGGTAGTCCACGATGTCCCGGAGCCGTACAAACCGGCATAATGTCCCATTTGGTGCATCTCCCGGACAAATTGATTCCACGATTCAGCGCCGCCGACCGGCGGCCACTGGGCGACCGGTGTCCACGGCCCGCGATGCTCCCAGCGCATCGGCATTGCCATGACCCGGCTTTGCGTTGCTTCGGCAATGGCACTCATCCACGGCAGAGCATTGGTATAAGGGACAAAGCAATTAGGTTCTGCCGAGAGCTTCCCCTCGCCGCAGACTACATAGGTCAGAAATACCGGAGATTCCTTCACCCACTCCGGGCGCTTCGGGGCATCCGGCAGAATACCGGAAGCAAAGATCCAATCCCGGTATGGCCGTGCCGCCTCCATCCAATCGCCGTCAAAAGCGGAAAATTCCAAATCAAAATCACCGTGATAAACTGCTTTGGCACCGTCTTTTATTTCTATATGGAGTCCGCCGCTCTGCTTGCCCCAGAACATGATCCGTTTGGGACGGCAAAGCGGGTCGCGGGCAAAGAATCTGATCCCGCCGGTCTGATTGAATGCCGCCAGGAATTGTGCCTGACAAACTCCGGGATAGCGCCCCCAATGATCGTCAATATCATAATTGTACGATGAATCAAACCGTTTGTCCGGCGGAATGATTTTTCCCTCGGAGATCGGATCAAGGATATCGTAATCATCGGGGATCGTCAACAACGCCAATTCATAGGAGAGCAGATCATCTTTTTCCGGCAGGACCGCTTCAGCAAGCCGGATGCGGAATGCACCGTTTTCAGCGGCCAAGAGCCGGATTTTCACCGACATTTCCGGCATCGTGCCGCAATTGCTGAAAGAGACGGTCTCTCCATCATCAATGACCGTGGAAAAATCAGTTCCGGTAATCTTTTTCCCTGAACGCAGATTCAACAGAAAAAGAGTTTCGCCTGCCTGTAAAATTTCCCGGTCGTCATGGCGGAGCGAGCGAATAGCTCCGCTTGCCGGATCCAGCAGCAGATGATCATTGCCGGATACTCGTTTCCAAATCATCATTTCTCCTTGACTAACAGCATTTTCCAGCCGTATTTCGGCAAATCGGCGGTGAATTCTTTTCCTTCGGCGAAATTT
This sequence comes from Victivallaceae bacterium, assembly GCA_045605305.1. Lineage (GTDB taxonomy): Bacteria > Verrucomicrobiota > Lentisphaeria > Victivallales > Victivallaceae > UBA1784. The sequence continues at coordinate 4,180 of JAZUPS010000160.1, read as the reverse complement.
TCTCCGCTCAAAGCTTCCGTTACTTTTCCGGGTACCGGCAGGGTGATTGTGATCTTTTCCGCTTCGCCCCGGTTGCCGATGAGCAGCAAAATCGTACCATCCTGCCGTTTGACCGTGGTGCAGCGGGTATTGACTGCGGCGATTTTGACCGGATTATTCTCATCCCATCCCGGCCAGACGGCAGTGGTATCTTCGCCGTATCCGAAATTGCGGATGAAATTCTGCACCTTTTTCCAGCTGTCGGTCTTGGTCAATCCGGAACCGGTCTGGCAGAAAAGATCATATCCGAAAGTCAGCGGCAGCAAAGTATCAGTCGCATAAGCTCCGTTTGATCCTGCCGTATTGGTCAATACCCACGGAATACAGCCGGTCTGCCTGCCGATTGTATGGCTCAAAATATAAGCATCACTGAAGCGGGTCGGATAGGGAGTATCTCCATAACCCATCTCCCAGTCGAGTGTGATTCCGGCGAAAGAATTCCACGGCACCACATTGCAGTCAGTCATGTGGATCATCACCGCCGGCAATCCGAAAAAGGTCAGATTGCGCTCATAGCAGAGCGTTGCCGCCCGTTTGACCAGATTACGCATCCCCCAGATCGGGTAATAGGGTGTTTTACGGGCTCCGGAAGTGTGGATATCCGCCCACGGATCGAGCATTTTCAAATCATAGAGATTGTCGAAATAAAGACCGCTGACTCCGCGATCGAGATAGGGCAGAGAATGATGCAGAGTAAAATCAATGTAATCATCGTCGGGGTGGCAGCAGTATTCATCGTTGAAGTTTCTTTCCGCATGACCGGAATCAAGGAACCACTGGCTGGCATACATCTCAAATTCCGCCCATGCCGGACAGAGTGCCCGCGGATTGAAATACTGGAAATGATATTTCGCATAACGATGGAAACGTGCCCCCTGCCACATCCGCAGAACCAGATCTTCGTCCGTCTTTTTCCACTTTGACCAATTCTGATTGTTCAACTTGTGTTTTTTGAGGAATGCCGCAGCGGTACGCTCAACTTCGGCACGGTCTTTCCAATTTTTTTTGAAAACAAAGTCTATATAGCTCCAATCGTTATTCACCGGAACATTGGGTCCATCGGTAACTCTTATACCGAACTTGTTACCGGTGGAAACAAAAGTCAGAGTTTCGCTGTTGTCTGGAATCCAGCTGCCGAAAAAGTCTCCGGTAAGTTTCCGGTAATTCTGCGTTACTTTTTTGACCGGGGTCGGCTGGACACCCATGACGATCGAAAAGGGTTGATTTTTCACCCGGGCACGGGTAAACAGATGGACGGTGAATAAAGCGGTTTCTCCGCTGCGGACCAGAGAAAGCGCATTGTCTCCGGCACTGCGTCCCCAATTCTCATCCGACTCGGCGAACCAGCACAGACCACGGCTGGTTCCGCCGAACCAGATATAGGGGCGGAATCCGGCAAGTTCACCGCGGAGAGCGGGTTTGTCGGCTCTCCAGAGCGTGCCGTCAGCATCCGGCAGCCAGCCGGACTTGTTGCGCCGCATTCCGTCGCCGAGCGAATGAAAGAGTTTCAACTCCCCGGCATTGAGCGGGAATTCCAGATCCATTGACTTGATTCTGATTTTACCCTGCGGGATGAAGTTGAAAATAAGTTTGCACATACCGTCATAATCATACTCCTGACGCAGGACAAGATCCAAATTGGCGGCGACAAGGTCGTTTTCAATAATGATCCGGTCATCGGCAGTTTCGATGATGCGGTGGGCTTTCAATTTGAATTCTTCACCGTTGACGGTCAAACGCACCGGGCGCTGCAAAAGATTGATACCGTCGGCGTCGATCTTCTGCCACAGGATGCCGCCATTTTCATAACCGGTACAGAGTGCCCGGATTTTGCCGTTTTTGCAGGTCAGCGGCTTAAAGGGCGGCACGATCAGCCGGGACTGACCGTACTTTTTATCCTGCCACGGAAATCTGGCGATGGCAAAGGTGTCAACGGCATCAAGTCTTTTCCCGTTTTCCACGGCGTAAACGGTATATTTGCTCTCCGGGAGTACCGGCAGGGTGATTTCGGCGAAATAACTTCCGTTTGTCCGGATCGCCGGAGCGGAAAAGGCAGTTTCACCTGCTTCATTGACGATGTGGAAAAAGAGCGTACCGAGTTTGCTGATCTTTGCGGCATTGGGGCAGCTCAACTTCACATTGAGCTGTTTTTTGCGGGGGTAGAATGCCGCCTTTAATTTCAGCGGCGGATCAGGATCGACATACATCGGTCCGGCAGGAGCGCCATTCTTATACCGCACCCATTTGAATTCTCTTTTGCCCAGGACACGCCCGGTATCAGGATCGCTCCACTGCATTTTCAAGGTTCTTTCAGTATTGTTAGCCATGATCGTGCGGAGCATACCGCTGCTGCCATTGATAACATTATTGAAACTGCGGGGGTTTTCAATCGAAACGATTTCGGCATCGACTTTGACTTTTCCGGGGGAGGACCAGGTTATTTCATAACCGGTTTGAGTCCAGCGCGGGCCGAAGCCGTCAAAGGTGAAGTTAGTTCCCTTCTCCCTGAAAATGACGGCGGCGGCACGGGGATAGCTCCACACGGCTTTTTCCGTCTGATTGCAAAATTCACGGGTGATCTGTATTTGCCAGGTTTTACCGTATTCAGGCGAAGCAGTTCCCAATTCTTTCCAACTGATTTTTTTCGTCCACTGCCACTTGTGGTTTGCCATTCGGCCGCAGGGATCTGCGCTGGTGATCCGGAAAGTGCGTTTCTGTCCCCCGGGCGGAATTATTTCAATGACGGCACAATCTCCGGGAGTGATCTTCATCGGCGGCGGAGGCAGTGGAGAAGTCTGGGTGAAAGTTATTCCGGAATCATCGAAACTTACTGCATTGGCAACTTCACGCAGTGAGAGCAGACCATTGGAAGTCGAAACGGCACCATACTGAAAGGTGCCGTTGCCGCCCTTGACGATCTCCAATTCCATGGCTGATACGGAAAAGATCATCAGCAGCCACAAACAGGAAAAAAGTAGATGTCTCATAATACAGATGCCCCCAGATTATCAAGGTGATAACCGGTAAACAGGCAAGGTGAAAATGAGGTGGTGGATTCGGCGAATTTAGCCGGTGTACCGCTGGGCAGCGGCATGGTCTTGAATTCGGTAAAGGATTTGCAGGCGGCGTGGCCGTCCATCATGACCGCAGTTGAACGGGCCTGCGCATTGCCGGGAGTGGAACTGCTGTCGAGCGCTCTGCCCTCTATTCCGCCGTGCCGGAAAGCCATCGAGTTGATATTGCTGAAACAGTAACTGTTTGCCATATTGCTTTCCGCGGCAAACATCGCATCGGAGGGCGTGGATAATGCGCTGATCTTGCGGTACCGTTTAATTTTGCTGTAACAGCCCGTCAAATAACCGTTGAGTGCATAGTTGGTGTAATTCATCCCTTCACGGATCTCTGCCGGACAGTAGAAACTGCCCTGTTTTTTGATTCCGGAATATTCCGCTCCGTAACCTGAACTGAATTTCTCCGAACCACCGTAACTTGAACCTGAAAGAACGCAGAACCAGATCAATTCCTTGTTGTTTGCAGTAGGACCGGCATAACCATTGAGAATGTATCCGTCATTGGCGTCACTGTATGAGGCACTGGCAAGACCGATCTGTTTCATGTTGTTCAGACAGGAAATTTCGTGAGCTCTGCCTCTGGCACTATTCAGTGCCGGCAGAAGAATTGCCGCGAGAATGGCAATAATGGCGATCACCACGAGCAATTCGATAAGGGTGAAACTCCGCTTGAAAAAGGATGCAGATGAATTATAAGTTTTCATAGTAAGATCAATCCATAGATTCGACGGTTAATGATTTGAACCAGATCTCTCCGCTGGGGATGCTGAGCAGAAATTTTCCTTCAACAGCATTGGCGGGAATCGTTGCGGAATATGAATAGAGTGTCCACTGTTCGCAGTCTCCGAGAAGGGGCTTGTTTCCAGGATACAGGGCCTTGCCGTCGCTGCATTTGATAAAAAGCGTACCGCGCATACCGCTGCTGCCGGGCTTTTTGGCATCGGGGATGATCCCTTTGAATTTGGCAACATAGGAAACTTTGACTTTGCGGCCCGCCCATTCGGTAAGGTCCACGGGGAGATGGAAGCCGCCGGATTTCAAATGCAGGCATTTGGCACCGTCGATTTCAA
>JAZUPS010000159.1:0-4388 GCA_045605305.1 Victivallaceae bacterium | reverse complement strand
AAGGGTGTCATCCTCTCTTTTACGCATCAAGTCACAGGCTTTGTTGTGGATTATGCGTTTCAGGTAATCCCGGAAACGACCTTTGCTTTTGTCGTAACAGAACGTTTGAGAACTGTTGAAAAATGAAAGCATCACTAATTGTACAAGTTCCTCTTTTTCGGTTTGATTGAGCCGTAAATCGCCGCCTTTAAGCAATATGAGCGGCTTGTACATATCGTAAAACTGCTGCCACGATATTTCATCGCCCTTTTTTACTGCTGCCAGCAAACTTCCTTTTGTAGTAAATGCCATTTATTCCTCCATTAAGCACGGGAGTTAAAATAGCACAACTTTTGCAAAATTCAAGGAAAGATGATTTGCCGTCATTTTCCGGTCGTGGAAATATTTGACGATGCAACTGTAAAAATCCAGGCTTGTCTTTGAGCGGCTTGACAAAGTACAAAAACGGTAATTCTTCAGCAGTTACCTTGCTGGTAGCTGCCTCAAAATTCCAGTTTTTGCCTTTTTGCCAATCCATCTCAAATCCTGCACCATGTTTTTAGCAGCCGCATCTCTTGCAATATTCTGTCCAACTTGGCGATTTTTCTATGGAAACGGCAGACAAATCACCTTCCGTTTGACTTATGCCGCTTCAAATTTGAAATCTTACGCCATTTTTTAAAATTCTGCATAAGATTTTTGAAAATATGCCGCATAAGTAAGCGGAAACAAAAAATTTGATAAACTCCCTATATATAGGGGTATTATTTTTCAGAAAGGAAATCTCCGGAAAATGAATAAAGTTAACTTGTATTTTAAGGTGATTTGTGATAGATTAAGAAAGTGTTGCAGCCATGAAAGGAATTTAGAACAACAAAAAACATTTTGCAATGAAAATTTGAATATCGAAGGCTTGCAAAAGTCTTTACATGGCAGTTCCATAGAAAAATCGCCAAATTATTTCATGACCGGAAGTTGCCGCAAGTACAATGACCATATTTTTGATATGGCCGTTTCTGCTTGCGTTTCCGGTCCGGTGTTTGGCGATACCGTCTATGGAGTGCAATAACAGGAACGGCTTTTTTTATTGTTCTTAACTTTATATAAAAAGGAGATTCTCAAAGATGAAAACGATTTGTCCCCATTGCAAGCAGGTGTTCCCCGATCTTCCGGCGGAATACAATGGTGTTATGCTGGAGTGTACCGTTTGTCACCAATCGTTTATTGCCGCTGATATTGAAGCGGTGATAGAGCTTGCCGGTAATCCTTCCAATCCGTCCGGTTATCCGGTGAAAAACAAAAGAAAAACTCTTATTATTGCTCTTTCGGTCATATTGCCGGTTTGCCTTGCTGCTGTATGCCTTTTCCTTTTCAGTGGAAAATCCGATCAGGACAAGGAGGATGCTGAAGTGAATGTGGCAGAAACCGTGAAAGAGGTTGCAAAAACGGAAAAAGAACCGCTCCCGGTTAAAAAAGTAATTCCTGAAAAAGCGGCACTCCCCCGAAAAACTTTCGATGATAAGCAGTTGTGCCGTGAATTGATAAACGCGGTTGCATCTTTGCAGAATGATCTTGTTGATCGCGATTTAAATATCAATCTCCTCAAAAAATATATGGAAAAGTACAAGGTCGAACTTGAGGAATTGGCAAACCGCAGAGAAAACCGGGAAGATGTTGCATATGAGGAAAAAGATTTGGTGCGGAAGATCGGAGTTGAGGCGAGACTGGAAGAGTCGCAGATACGCGGCAATAATGCTCAAAAATTCCTCGATACGGTCAATGATATTTTGAAAAAAGCCGGACGTGATGTACTTGATAAGTCCAGTGTGGATGATTTCAAAAATCTTGCAATTTACAGCAACGGTGATGCTTTTTCTACTCTTGATTTACTCGGAATCCGTCAGGCACTGGCGGCGGCAAAGAGTGTTGACGGCTTTTATTCCACTTTGAAAAATGCGGATATTTCCATTGAAAAGAAAGAGGATATTCTCAATAAATATTTCGGGGGAAACTGGCGTATCAAGCTCATTTATCTGCAGGCAATACAGAATTATGATAAGAAAAATTCGGATAAAAACTTGTTTGTTCCAGAGAATAAAAGAGTTTTGCGTGATCTTTGGATTTTTCCCAAAAATGATGACAATCCTTTTTTCTTCATGAAAGATAATTGCCTTGTCAACCGTAAAGAAAATAAACTGCTCTATGTCATCCCCAATTCCACCGGAGAGTACAAAATTCCTCAGGGGGTGAAGGTACTTGATGATTCAGCATTTATTGATTGTGAAAATAATATGGTGTCGGTAACTCTTCCTGAGGGGGTGACGGATATCGGTTGTGCTTTCGCTCATGCCGGCAAATTGAAAGATATTACTCTGCCGGATAGTGTGACTGTTATTAAAAATGATGCTTTCAAGAATTCCGGCTGTGCCGATACGGTGCTGAAAAAATATGGTTCCCGCATGAAAATATCTCCTGCCGAACAAGCCAAAAAAGTTGCTGAAAGAAAAGCTGAAAATGCCAGAAAAGCAGAAGCGGATAAAATACGCCGCTATAATAATTCGGCTTTGAAAAAATATGTCGACATCTCTAATGAGCATAAGACGATCCGGAAGCGTTATGCTGAAAATAAAAAGATCATTACCTCTCTTCAGCGGGATGAACAATTAATTGGAAAACTTTCTCCCGAAAAGGTCAAAGAATTGACCGCCGCCAGACGTTTGAATAAAGAGTTAAAGCGAAAATCTGAACTTCTGACGAAAAAGCTGCCGCTTGCCAAAAACGAGGTGATCGCAGAGTGGCGCGCTGCCCGCAATGGCAAAGGTGAGAGCAGTCAGGCAGCTGTGTTGCGTAAATTTGACAGTGACCGGAAACTTTGGGAAAAATTGCAGGATAAACACTCCAATGGTGTTTCCTTTAGTGAAAGTGAAGCTGAAGAGTATGAGATACTCAAAGATAAAGATTTTTCAGACAAGGCCCGCGCGGCATTGATTGCCGGAAACGATGGTGATTTCAGCAAAGTGCTGAATATGACCTGGCAGGATATTGAAAAGCGTGAGGCCGCTGAACGTCAGAGGAAGATCACACTGGATAAGCTGGGGTTGAAAAAAGTTAACTTTAATAAGAAAACCGGCAGATACGAATCAGACGAAAATTCTTCCGGCAATCGCGACAATCGCGACAATCGCGGTAATGGCGGCGGCCCAATAACCTTAGAGAATCTCAGGTCGAAAATTATCCTTTATAACCCCAAAACCAAAAAATACGAAGCATATTGATCTTTTTCAGAGGTTATCTGACTGAGATTTCCGGGGGCGTGTGCGAATTTTTTAATAGCTCGGCACAGCCCTTGCAGCATACGGTAACAGGTGGTGATATTCCTTTGCAATACCGGGTAAAAACGACCTTTTGACATTGAAAAAAGGTCGTTTTTGCTGTATATTATGCAGAGAACTTGTTGAAAGTGATATATTGAACCGGAACTGCCGGAAGGAGGCATTTATGGTTGAAGAATTGAAAAATAAAACCGCATTTATTTCTGATATGGATGGCGTCGTTTATCATGGGAACAATCTGCTCCCCGGAGCGGCGGATTTTATCCGGATGCTGGAAGAGCGGCAGTTGAAATACCTTTTTCTGACCAACTCCAGTGAACGTACCCCCCGGGAACTGGCAGAAAAACTTTCCCGTCTCGGCGTTCAGGTTTCCCCGGAACACTTCTATACCAGCGCTCTGGCTACGGCAGATTTTCTCTCCCGCCAGAAGCCCGGGTGTTCGGTTTTTGCCGTCGGTGAAGCCGGGTTGACCAATGCACTCTACGAAAAAGATATTTCCATGAACGACATCGACCCGGATTATGTGGTGATCGGTGAGACCCGTTCATACAGCATTGAAAAGGTGGAAAAAGCTGTTCAGCTGGTGCTTAAAGGTGCCAAACTCATTGGAACCAATCCCGACTTGACCGGGCCGACTGAAAGAGGGATCGTGCCGGCTACCGGAGCTTTGATTTCTCCCATAGAACTTGCGACCGGGAAAAAGGCGTACTTTATCGGCAAACCCAACCCGTTTATGATGCGGCGGGCGGTCAAGTATCTCAATGCCATGTCCAAAGAGACTGTTATCATCGGTGACCGGATGGATACTGATATTATTGCCGGAATCGAAGCTGAGGTGGATACGATCCTGGTTCTTTCCGGCGTGACGGCAAGAAATGAGATCGGTAACTTCGCCTATTCCACCAAATATGTTATGAATGGACTTGCCGAGGTGGTGGAAACTCTTTCCTGAAAAATGAGGCAATTTCAAAAGTTCTCAAAAACTCTTGAAAATCCCCGTTGCGATCTGAAAGTGGGGCGTTTTCGGGTGTTACCGCTGTGAGCAGCACCCGAAAACTACCAGCTTCCATCTCATCA
>JAZUPS010000158.1:0-5333 GCA_045605305.1 Victivallaceae bacterium | reverse complement strand
AACATGAAGCGCTTGCTTTGCAAGCATAATAAGGTATTTTTTCGGTCTGTTTTTTCATAACGGTAAAACTCCTTTCAAGTTTTTGGGTTTGACACTTTTTCCTTTTATCAGCAGCGGCTTCATGTAAGTGATCTTATTACTTACGGTGCAGCGGTTTTCCATCTCTTCGATTATCTGTTTTGCCGCTTCGGCAAAGACCTCATATTTCCGGGCGCAAAAGCCCTCGTAATTGACCTCAGCCCGGCGGCGGGAGTGACGGTCACGGTGACACATTATCCCCACGTCATCGGGAACTTTCAAGCCGAAACTTTCCAGTGCCAGCCGGGTTTGTTCCGCCCGGTGACAGTCCTGACAGATCACTGCATCCGGATGATCATCCGAAGTAAAAAGCTCTTTCAAATAGGGCTTGAAACTGTTTTTGGCAAGCCCTTCATTGCACAATTCCCCATTGACCCGGTCGCGTTCCCAGTAGATGACAAAATCCTCCCGGCGGGGCAATCCGGTCTGATACAATCCGGCATAATAGCCTAAGAGAGCCTCCTGTATCGGCGGAGCGGATGCTTCATCGGAAAGGATGGCGATTTTCCGGAAGCCCAGAGAGTAGAGATGTCTGACACTTAATTCCGCTATCTGCCGGGAGTCTTCCAGCACCCAGCTGCAATCAAGTTCCGGATTGTAACAATTCACCCCGACAGCAGGTTTTCCCGCCAGATGACGGTCAAAAAATTCTTTGGGCATCAGCCCTTCAAAGATCACTCCGCCGATCTCCGGATCATTCAACTCTTCCGGAATCTGCCAGTCGACCCCCACATGAGCGGCAAGAAAGTTGTATCCAGCCGGGATCAACGCCTTGCTGAAGCCGTCATAGACTGCCCGGAAAGTCCCCACTTCCTGAAAGGTTTTCCGGGAGTAGAGAGAGGAGAGGGAAAGATACAAAATGGTTTTGCCGGATTCTCTGGTTTCACAATCCCGCTGGCGCTCGATCGACGGAACTACAAAAGTGCCGCTGCCCCGTTTGCGGAAAAGCAGTCCGTCACTTTCCAGATTGGCAAGTGCCCGCCGTACCGAATCCCGGCTGATACCGTAACGGTGAGCAAGAACATTTTCCGGATGGATACGGTGATAATCCGGCAGAAATCCGGATATGATCTGCATCCGCAACTCTTTTTCCAATTTATAATAAGCTCTGAAATCCGACATTTTTCCAGCCATTCCCTTTGACACTGAGCCGATTTGTCAACCATAATCTATCCGCTGAAAAAGATTTTTTCAAGAAAAAAAGCGCTTTTTCAGCGCTTAAAGTTGTATGAATTTGTATGAAGATGTATGAAGCAGATAACTTCAACCGGGAATGATATTCCCGCTCTTATCCACGGTGAAAGTGAGCGTTTCCCCGGCTTTGATCTCCGCTGTGCAGGGGGCGCTTTTGCGGATGGATAAGCGCAAGGCGGTATCTTTGACTGCCGAAACGGCAACTTTGATCTCCCCGCGTTTACCGATGGAGCCGGATACTTTCAATTCACCCGGAGCGGCAATATTTTCAAAGGAGACATCGCGCACTTGCGGAGCAATTCCGTAAAATACCCGCAACTCCCCGTCAAAGACATGCAAAAACTGCTCCTGTATCGCGGTGATCGCTCCCATGCCGCCGTCGATCTGCATCACTTCGCCGCGGATTTCAGAGAAGACGGTAAAACCTTTGTATCTGCCGTCATGCAGAGAACCGCCGCCGGCATTGTTGAAACAATCCTGCCAGATTTTCAAAATCAGTTCTGCCATACCGCCGTTGCCGCAGCGGCTCCAGATTTCCGAAGCCCACGGCAGACACCAGCCGGTCCATTCTCCCATGCCCCGCCAAGTCCAGTTGAACAGGGTTTTTTCCATGATTTCCGCCATTTCCGGAGCAAGGGGGTCGATGACCTCAAATGGTGCGATACCGGCAAGGTGGGAGTGGTGACGGTGGCTCTCATCCAGCGGCAGATTTTCCCAGAGGGCGATTTTGCCGTCAGCTTCGGTAAAGAGGGGGAGATCAGCCCGGATCTCTGCTGCCATGGCATCAGCTTCCCTGCCGAGCATCTTTCCGGCGCGGAGGATATTTTTCGCCAGCTGGTGACATGCCGCCAACTGGAAACTGGCATTTTTGCCCCAGGCATTCAAATCACTGCCCCGGAACTCCGGAGAGACGGTCACCGGCAAAGCAAGTTTGCCGTTTTCATCTCTTTCCATCATGGCACGGTAGACCCGCAGGACTCCCTGCATGAAGTCGTACACCTCATCGGCGAGGAACTTCATATCTCCGGAGTATTCGCAGTAGTCGAACATCATCTGTGCCACCCATGCCGAACATGCCTGATCGATCGTACCTGTCCAGAATCCGCCCATACAGGTTCCCCGGTCATCCACTGCATGAGGAAGCATGTAACCATTTTCCAGCCCGGCAAAGTTGCGGGCATTTTCCTTCAAAATCTCCTTCCATGACAGAACCATGTCGAACATCTTTTTCAAATGGGCGAATTTACCGGATTTCAACCCCGGCAGCATGCACATCTGGATATTGATGTTGAAGTGATAATCGCCCTGCCAGGGGGGCAGACGGTTGTCTTCGATCCACGCCGCCTGCAAGCCGGGGACGACTCCTGCCGGATTGGTGACGATACCGTATTTGAAGAGGCTGTGGTAATAGACCTGCTGCAGCTGGGGAACATGGTATTTTACCCGGGGGACATCTTTCCAGTATCCGGCAAAATAGTTTTCCGAACTGGCGGCAACGGTTTCATAGGAGTTGATCTTGAGCGCTTTGATCTCCTCAAAGCTCTTTATTCCCCGCTTGAATGAAAGAGTAAATGTACCGTCATCGAAGCGGCGGCAGATCAGAGAATACTCCGGATCAGCGGGCATACTCTGGATAAATGCCTGAAGATTTTCTTCCGCGAAACTTTCCGGCGGCACAAAACCATGTTCCCGGAGCGTGGAGTGTTCCGCAAGCAGATAGGGATGTTTGTCAACTTCGGTCAAAGTAAAAGCATCGGTGACTTTCAAACTTATGGAGTCATCCAGACCTTTGCCGGATAATACATCATTCATGGAAAAGTCACCGGCGAACTCCAAAACTTTTTCTTCACCGGATGATTCATAGATGATCCTGGTTATACCGGTGGATAAATCCTGTTCATAGCGGAGAAGTTCCGCATTTTCCGGCAAAGTGACGGTCACTCTGCCTGCGGGGATAATACTTGGACGGCGCACGCCGTCAACGGGGGGCTGGTTGAAAAAGGTGCGGATCTTATCCAGATCTTCCGCCTCCAATGCGGCACGGATATCCTTAAAATTCTGCTTATCTGTCCACTCCATGCCGCCGCGGTGATCCCACAAACTGCCGCATCCGACAGTTATATTGAGGATATTGCCGCTGCCCCAGAGCATAACTCCGGTTTCGCCGTTGCCCATCAGAGCGCCGCATTGCTGATCGTAGAGGGGGAAGTTGTAGGTCACTGTCATCATAAGTATTTCATCTCTTTCTTAAAATTTGGTGGTTTTTCAAGGCGATTTTTGATGTTGTTGAACTATTTGCACATGACATCCAGCGTTTCGCAGGCATCATCCAGCAAGCCCAGTTCATAGAGCAGGTCGATGATGGTGTAGCGGTGACGGATCAGCTGGGCGGCTTTGATGCCGTGGATGAATTGTTCTTTTCCCAGACCGATTCCGGCGGGAGTTACCGGGCATCCGGCATCTTTCAGGATCTTTTCCGCTTCGCAGTAGGGAATTATCCTTTCCCGGATTCCCTCTTGCAGTCTCTGCCAGTTTTTCCGGATAAGTTCCCGGCGCTGAGTCAGTTTTTCACCGGTAAGGTGTTTGCTGAGGGCGGTGATTTTCGGTTGAGTTCCGTAACAGCCCGTTTTGAGCAGTTCGTCGATCTCTTTTTCTCTTGCTCCGTTATCCAACCCGGCTTTCATCCGGGGGGCAACTTCCTCATAAGAGTGGTTGAGGATGTACTCCATAAGCAGGGTAGAAGCAAGCAGACCGACACCGACTTTGAAGCCGTGGGAAACCTCTTCGCCGTCTTTGGTCAATCCTTCCATCTCCCAGACGTGACTGAAAAGGTGTTCCGCACCGCTTGCCGGACGGCTCTCCTGATACATCTGCATGGCGTAACCGGTTGCCGCCAAGCCGTCAAAAACTGCCAGCATATCGTTTTTATCGGCGATCCAGCGGCGGATATTGCCCTGAATCAGATCCCAGACATCTTTGCGTATGGGTTCTTCGCCGATTATATCTGCGATCACCCAGTCCGCACCGGCGGGGATTTTGGTCATCAAATCTGCGTAGCCCGAAGCGAACATCTCTGCCGGAGCAGTTGCCAGAATGGCGGTATCGGCGCACAGCGCCAACGGAGGCGGACACTTGACCGTTTTTTTCGTCCCTTCCACCACCAGTGCCGCACCGGCGGCGGTGAATCCATCGACTGAACAGGCCGTCGGCACACAGCAGTAACGCAGGTTTTTCAGCGAAGAAGCGCACTTTACCAGATCATTGATCACTCCTGAACCGATTGCCACCGGAACGCATCCGGAAGGCAGTTTTTCTGCCAGCATTTTGCAGTATTCGTAATCCGGATGGATACGGTTTTCCCCCGGGAAGATATATTTTCCGGCGATTTCAGTTCCGGCATCAAGGAGGATTTTTTCCGCATCCTTTCCGGCGGCGCGCCAGGTGTTTTCATCAGCCACCAGATAAGCGGCTCTGCCGGGGAAGGCTTTTGCCAGCACCTGCGGCAGAAATTTCAAAGCTCCTTCTGCAAGACAGAAAAGTTCAGTATCAAGTCCCTGCGGGATGGGGATGAGCGGCATTTCCATAAATCAAACTCCTTTCAAGTGCGCATCTGACATAATATAACCCGGCTTACAGGATTATTCAAACTTGAATTTATCTGTTGACCGGACTATATTATATATTTTACACAACCACTCATCCGGAGTATGAAAATGACCGATAAAGAAAAATTTTCTGCAGTAAAGGCAGTTTTTCTGGATATGGATGGTACGATCTACCACGGCAGCCGTCTCTATCCGACAACCATGCCCTTTATCCGCTTGCTTGAGGAGCGGCCGATTCCCTACGCTTACTGCTCGAACAACACCTCTTACAGCAAAAGCGAATATGTCGCCAGATTGGAAAAGTTCGGCTTGCATGCCGCGGAAAAGAATTTCTATGCCGCCACTGACTTCCTCGTTGATACCCTGAAAAATGAGCATCCGGAATGGAAAAAACTCTATCTTCTGGGAATGCCCGCCATGGCAGAGGAACTCCGGGGACACGGATTTGAGATCGTG
>JAZUPS010000157.1:0-2337 GCA_045605305.1 Victivallaceae bacterium | reverse complement strand
GATAAACAACGGTCTTTCCTTTGGATTTGATTGAAACCAGTCTGCCGTATTTATCATAAGTTTTGAATTCGGTATGTGTCAAGCCGCCATTTTTCAACTCCATTCCGGTACGCTGTCCATAGGGATTGTAAGCATAACGATAGACCAACGCTCCATCGGTCTTGCGAATCAATCTGCCGAAATAGTCATATTGAAAAGTTGATTTTTTGCCGTTTTTGTTCAGGGCAATCAGTTTGCCCCAACTGTCATAGGCTCTTGTTTCAACATTGCCGTTGCCGTAATCAACTTTGACGATCCGGTCAAACTGGTCATATTCATATTTTATGGTACGATCGGTTTTGCCATGCCATTTGGAATCAATTTTGGCAAGCAGTCCATATTTATCATGGACGTAATCGGTCAACTGTCCGGCGGGAGTGGTCTTGGTATCCAGTCCAAATTTGTTCCAGTCAAAGGTGATTTTGTGTTTATTCTGGTCAAGAACGGTATGGAGCTGACCGAGTTTATTGTAGGTGTAGGCTACTTCCGTATCATCCGGGAAGAGTTCTTTTACAACCCGTCCGAAAGCATCCCGCTCAAATTTCTTTACCTTGCCGGATTGATCGGTATAACGGATCGGCTGACCATTGGCATTGTAGGCGATAGCCAAAGAACTCAACAGTTTTTCACCGTCCTTGCGTTCGATTCTGGAAATCAACCCAGCCGGAGTGTAAGTGTAATATGTTTTGACACCGTAGAAATCGGTGCTGCTGATCATCCGGTTGTAGTCATCCAGTTCCCGCTGGGTAGACTGCCCCCAAACATTGCTGAAAGTTACCGGATAACCGAAGCTGTTATAACCTATTCTGTTTTTAAATTGGTTTCCACGGATTTCAACAGGTTGACGGAATTGATTATACTCAAGACGCATAACAACAACCGGTTTTGCCTGTTTATTTAAACTCGCAGTTGCAATAAGATTTTTATTTTGATCGTACCAGAAACCGCGCACCGGTTCCGGAGCATCCTGATCTGCTCCGCGGCGGCTGATCAAAATAATTTTACCGTTGTTACCGTAACGGAAATTTATGTCATTGCCTGCCATATCCCGGACACGGATAACATTACCGGTAAGTTTGTCATAGCGGTAATTTATGAGATCACGTCCCCGGCTGTCAACGATTTTCCGGACTTTACCGAGGTATGCAACATCGTGACGCATAAAGTAATATATGGTATAACTTTTACCGGAAAATTCACTGATTTTAAAGATACCGGTCTGCTGATTGAAATTATAAACAGCTTTCCTGTTCAATTTATTGGCAAGAGTAACGTTGCCGGGTTTTGCTGAATTGTAACTGTATTTGTATTGATTGTCCGAGAGGATTCTGCCGTTTACCGGACCGGAATATTTTGCTTTATCATTCAGTTCACGTCTGCGTTCATCAAGCGTCTGATGCTGAATTACAAGTTTATCTGTATAATCCCCCTGGGTAATGCTGTTCAAAAATCCATAGTCATCGTAATCAAAGCAAACAGGGGACAAATCTCCTTGCTTGATCGATTTGAGACAAAGACGGTTTGCATTTATTATCCCGCCGACACCGGTATTCGGCATGATTGCAAGAGCAACGGAACGGTATCGCAGATCATGACGTACTCCATTGATCTTGATGCAGACCGGGATATTACTGTGCAGTACAAGTTCGATAAAGCGTTTCCCATCCTGACTTACTGAAACAAGTTTGCCATTAACGTACTCAAAATCAATGCTGCGACCGGTGGGTGCGATGATTTTTTTCAACTTGAATTGCCGATAGATAAAACACCATCCTGATTTATCTCGTTTTCCACGGAATTCCCAATCTCCGTATTTTTCAAAACGTTTACGGGAGGTATCGGCTTCCCACTCCGAATAAGGAGCATAAAATCCGCGTCCCTTCTTTGCCTGTTCGTAAAGTTCTATTTTTACAACATCTTTATTTTTTTTGCCTTTCTCCTTTTTAGGAAAGAACTTGATCCTTTCGCCCCAGGGAGTTACCCAGAGAACTCCATCTTTATCATAATAGGCGGTACTTTCCAGCTGCGGAGAACGCCACGCAAAACCGAAAAGCCCACTCTTTTCAACCGATGAATTATAGACCAGCTGCACCGGAAGTTTCAATTCCGGGGAAAAATTCGCCGTATCCAATAACCGGGAAACAGAATAAGCATTTTCGGCAAGCGAGGCCTTCCCGGCGCTCATCGGTTTGGAAATAAAGTTTACGGAATCAGCAAACAACGAAAAAGAAAGCAGGACAGAACAAAGCAAGAACCACTTTTTCATAATAAGATTCCTGATATTTGGTTATCGTACGG
>JAZUPS010000156.1:0-3190 GCA_045605305.1 Victivallaceae bacterium | reverse complement strand
CCGCACTCCGGCAATTCCGCCCGGCAGAAGACCGAAAAGTCTTCCGGAACACTGATAAAGGTGAATTCGTTATTTTCGCAGATGTTCATCGAAGTCGGAGGCCAAGCGGTCTTAGGAAGACAAGAGAAGAACACAACTCCTTGGCTCACAGAACGACATGGCTACGATCCGACTTCCGCACTCCGGCAATTCCGCCCGGCAGAAGACCGAAAAGTCTTCCGGAACACTGATAAAGGTGAATTCGTTATTTTCGCAGATGTTCATCGCGTGGTACACCAAAAAACGATTGAATTACTTTTCGTTTTTGCGCAGGACACCGGCTTCGACCAGTTTGTCAACGAGCTGCTGCATTGAGTTGAGAGCGCTCAGAAAACCCTGGGGAGGCATGATGACACGGACATTGCTCTGGGGAACCGGGGCCTGTCCTTCTTCAGCCGGCTGCAGGGTGACGAAATCGAAACGGACCATGTTGCCCGCGAAATGAATCTGACCGATACCGTCTGCGAAGATTTCTTTTTTGGTTTCCATTTTGAAAACACCTTTCTTTTTTGCGTTGTTGTTTTACAGGGACAATCGTCCCCTTACCACATACTGAATAATTATAAATTAACACGCGCAAGAGGATTTTTCAAGTCCCAAAAGGAAATTTTTTGAAAAAAATCAAGGGTCTGGGAATCGCAATGATTACCGCAACCGGCAGACGGCAGAGAGCAGCGCTGGCAAAATCCCCCTTCCCGGATGGCATTTTATTTGACATTTTTACCGCTGTTTTTCATTTTTCTATTTTTTGAAATTATTAAATAAGACATCTGCAAAATGTCAAAATCATTTCCCTTATCAGGCAAATGACATATATTTTTTTCAAAAGAAATGATATATGTTATTTTTCCGTTTTTTTAATGAATGGTGTTGCAATCAGCCATTTTTTGTAGTATAATTACCGCGCAGATGTGAGGAATAACTATTTTTCAACAGGTTTATATGCTGAGTAACTTTAAATATGACCCCGACCCCGGAGCAACGATACCCAAGTACCGTCAGTTTGCCAACGCGCTTGCCGAGTACCTCGCCGGTGTCGAATATATCCCCGGCACCAAACTTCCCAGCGACCGGGAACTTGCCGCCATGACGGGACTGTCGGTAGTTACCATGAGCAAAGCCCTGAATCTTCTTGCCCGCCGGGGCATCGTGGCAAGAAAGGTCGGCTCCGGCACTTACATCCGCCCGCCCAACTCCGGCGGCGGCAAACGCATCGCCGTGGTCTGTCACCAGAAAATTTCCAATGACGGCAGCTTTGTCACCAGTTTGTGGACTGAACTGCACCGGCAGGCACCGGAGTACGGAGCGGATTTTCTGATGATGCAGACAGCTCCGGAAGATTACCATAAAGTATTCAGCGCTTATGATTTGGCAGGAATGATCGTCTTGAGCGCCGAAAATGAGTTTATGCCGCTGATCCAAAAGTTGAATGATTCCGGCATGAATATCGTTCAGGTCGGCATGTATCATGAAGATTACCCGGAAATTTCTTTCGGCACCGATCATGCCGCCGCCGCTGAAGAGGCGGTAAATATTCTCCACGCCGCCGGTCACAGCAGAATCGCTTTCATCCCCAGGGTCAACGACAATCAGCTTCATTGCGGCACCAAGGCCCGGATGCGGGGTTATCAGCTGGGCATGTACAAAAACGGTCTGCCGGTGCATCCGGATTGGATAATGTTTTACCGGTTTCATCAAATGGGTAATATCCAGGATTACGTCCATGCCTTTGACCGGGAAAATTTCCCCACGGCTTTCATTTTTGAACAGACTCAGTTGATCGTGCCGCTGGAGCATATTTTACGCATGATCGATTTCCAGGTGCCGCAGGATGTTTCCATGCTGCTCTTTGATCACAGTATAATTTCCGATCAAATAGTACCGGTTTCCGTTTATACCCATGATACTTCAGAAATGGCAAAAAAGATTTTGGATCACCTGTTCAAAATAAAGATCCATGACGGTATGCCGCTGACAGCTCATCTCTATGCTCCGGATAATATTGCAAAAAATAAACAGCTTCTCCCCAAGCATAATAATCCTAAAAAAAAGAAAGGAAAAAAAGATGAAAAAATTTAACTTAGGAGAGACTTTTATTTCCTTCTGCCATGGCAGAAGGAAGCAGTACTGCTTCACCCTTATTGAATTGCTGGTCGTTATCGCCATCATCGCGATCCTCGCGGCGATCCTGCTCCCGGCGCTCAACAGCGCCCGTGAACGCGGCAGAGCGGCAACTTGTATCAACAACCTCAAGCAGTTCGGTTCTGCTCTGCCGATGTATGTGGAAGACAATGACGGTTACAACTGCTATGCGTGGGCAGATTATGATTCCTGGTGCTGTCGCGTCGGTTTCCACATGTTCCTCGGTGTTTACATGGGTGAAAGTAAGCTCCACAATGGACATGTGGCGATGGCAAACACTACTAACTCCATTACCGCAACCAAAAACGATATTTTCCTCTGTCCGTCTGTCCCCTACAAGGATAATGCAGCAGAAGGCGGCTGGGCTGTGACATACTGGGCAAACAGCACTTACAATGACAATGACCCTTATTCAAACCGTTGTCTTTTCGGACAGCAGGGCTGCGGTGGTCCAACTAAATACAATCGTATATCCAATCCCTCTCAAATCCTCGGAATTTCCGAAGGAGGCACCACAAGTGACGGCAGAGGAGGAAACAGCATTTGCCAATGCTTTGCATGGAGTTACAAAGTTGAAGAAACCGGCAGAATGACACATTTTCCAGGACGTCACAGTGGCAGAGATAATGTAATGTTCATGGACAGCCACGTTGCTTCCATGCAATGGACTTTCCCGATTTCAGGCAGCTCTTCTTTTGTGAGCAAAAAAGCTATAAAATAAAAATTTCAGAACATAATCAAAAATGAAAAAAATCAGCAGTGCAATTATTTTTACAATTGCACTGCTCTTTTCTTCTGAACTTTTTGCTCCCCGGATGGGATCCCCCCCTCCGGGGTTTTTCTTTCCCCTTCGCAGGGGTTTGATGTCGCGGCGGCACAACGCCTGCAAGCCACAGGAGGTATACCGATACCATGCCCTGTCTGCAAGCCGTGGGGTGGAATTTGCCTTGCGGGATTTGCAAAGGTTCAGTTTGCCGGAGAGGGGGTGTTCCCCCTCTCCACTCATACT
>JAZUPS010000155.1:0-2899 GCA_045605305.1 Victivallaceae bacterium | reverse complement strand
TTGTGATCCGCTCGGAGCTGGTATCGGGCAGGTCGGAGCAGCCGCCCACCATATCGGAACCAAACTTGTTTCCTCTGCCGCACGGCTTTTCGGTAAAAAGGCGGCAGGCGCCGATGCGTTCGCTGTCGGCGGTGATACCATAAGTTTAAGGGATTTGTCCTTTATGCTCAACTATCATCTGACAATGGGGATAACCTGGTACAATATCCACGGTCTATACTATACGCTTGACGGCGAAAGGCGTGATGAAGCGCCTCCATCGCTCTTTTATCAGCATTCGCAATGGGATCACATGAAAACCTTTCTCGATTACCTCAAAAAAAGATGTTATGAACTGAGCGGAACTCATATATGCGATCTGGAAATGCTTTACCCCTCCAGTACTTTGCAAAGCCGTCTGCTCAGCGATCCAGACCCGTCAGAAGCATTGCACAATACCGCTGAAACTCTGCTTTCGCACCACTGTGATTTTGAGCTTGTTGATGAAATCACCCTGACGGAGCAGAACCCTGATGACTTTGTCAAACTGCGTCCGTATTTTCTTGTTGCTCACACCGCATTCATTGAAAAAGATGCAGCTTTATGGCTTGAGCGCTATGTTTCGTCAGGAGGAAAACTCATCGTTACAGGGATGATTCCCTGCATTCTTCCGAAAATCGATTCAGAAAACGCCGAAAGTTGGAGTTTTGCTGAAAAATATTATTGTGATGATTTCTGCAGTAAACTTGCAGCGGCAGATTTATCGGGCGAAAATGCCGATGCGGTACTTATCCGCAAAATTTGCAAAGATGATCGGATACGCACTTTCATGTTCAACCGCAGTACCAATACTTTCCGCGGAAAATTTGAGGGCAAAAATATTGAGATCGCCGCTGGTGAAGCTGGTTTTGCCGATGAATTGACGGTAAAACACACACTGCCTGAACTGCAGGTACCTTGGTGGAAATTGTCATTTGCCCCCAACTGTGTGCCGCTTCACTTCTGGGAAACATCATCCATTGAATCATTCGACCTGTTGGCAAAGAATAATACCGGACTTCTGCCCATTGCTGAAAGCGGAACATACCGTGCTGTTTTTACGGTGGAATCCCCATTGTATAAAGTTTTTTTCACCACTGAAGAGGAATCTCTTGCACGAGTGGAGTTTTTCATCAACGATATACCGTTGAAAGAGTATTGCAAAGCTGACTTCCGTGACTGCCGCGAATTGGAGTGTGAAATAACCCGGTTTTTGAAACAAGGCCGTAATATCATCACTTGCCGGGGGGAACTTATGGAAAATCCGCCGTATCTCAGAGGACAATTCAAAGTCAATTTTCCTTACGGCAGCTGCGGATATCCTGTGCTTTCAGCTGCCCCTGAAGTTTTTGATTTGACCTCATTGCGGGATTTCCGTGCGTTAGGATATGGAACATTCTCAGGAAAAGCCGTTTATGACGGAACAGCCGTTGTGGAATGCGACGGGACATATTCATTAAAACTGAATATCGTCAAAGACTCGGTAAAAGTTTATGTTGACGGAGAAGAAAAGGCAGTTCTGATTGCTCCTCCGTATCGGTTTGATATGACTCTTGCTTCAGGAATACACCATATACGTCTGGAATTGTGTAATGCTCCTGGCAATCGTGATATCATGGCGGGGGTACCAGCTGGTTTACAAGAGTAAAACAGAGAACTTCAATTACTCTTTGTTTATAGCAATATTCACTTGGCGAAATACCCTCCGTTTTTGGGGGCACCGCGGAATGTAATTTGACAGGAGGCTTTGAGGCGGCTTAATTCACGTTGAAGTGTGCGCAAGGGGATGTTCAATGCGGCGGAAATCTGATTGGCACGGTTGCCGGGGTGATGGAGAATGAAATCCAAGACCGGATTGCCAGTTTCAATGGATGTTCCGGAGGTGTGTTGTTTCAGGGCATTCAGAATTTCTTTCAACATAAAGTCGATAAAAATTCTGCAATCATTTTTTGCACTGCTGGCATTGATCGCCTGATAATATTCCATTTGCCGATCATGCACCATCGTTTCTATGGGCAAATGCTGAAACAACGGATGCAATTTGGTCAAAATCAATGATTGCCACAGTCTCCCCAAGCGACCGTTACCATCAGCAAAGGGATGGATGAATTCAAATTCGTAATGAAACACGCAACTTTTTATCAGCAGATGATCTGGAGCCGATTTCAGCCATTTGAAAAGGTCTTTGATCTGCCCGGGTACAAACTCTGCAGGTGGAGCAATGTGGACTGCTTTCTTTGCGTCAAAAACGCCCACACCGCCGCTTCGGAACTTGCCCGGTTCATCGATCAAAGCGGTCATCATCACTTTATGGGCTTTGAGCAGATCTTTGCTTGAATACGGATCAAGCTGATCAAAGAGATCGTAAGCTGCAATGGCGTTTTTGACTTCCTGAATTTCCCGTAATGGAGCAATCACCCGCTTGCCATCCAGAATGTCGGTCACTTGCTTTACCGAAAGGGTGTTGCCCTCAATCGCCAGCGAAGACTGGATGGTTTTGATCTTGTTGGCTCGGCGGAGTTTCAAAGATTCGGCGGCTTCCTGCGTAATGATGTAGCGTTCGATCAATGCTGAAATTTCAGCGACCATTGAAACCGCCGCTGCTGAAACGGTAAAATTCAGTTGATAATCCATCGTCATTTTCTCCTCACAGCAACTAATATAGCATTTACTCCGCCAAAAATCAAGTTTTACTCCGCCACTTTTGGCGGAGTTTTATATAGACATACAATATATAAAACCCTGCTGATTACATAGAATCGGCAGGGCTGACACTTAATCACTTATCCAACCATAGAGATATGTAACTCATTTTTTTTGATTTCAGAATTTATGCGGAATTATTTATTTCCCATTTGAAACAGACGGTATTCCTGTATTT
>JAZUPS010000154.1:0-6216 GCA_045605305.1 Victivallaceae bacterium | reverse complement strand
GGCAAACACGCTGGTTTCTCCGAGACACCCGGCACGGTCACCCCAGAAACACTTTTTCAGCAATTCATCATTATCAAGTGCAAAAAAGTTATTTTTTGCTTTGGCATCATGACCAAGAACTTTTGCCGTCGTGCCGGCGATCCCCAGCGGGGTGGCACTGGTCACCGCATCCGGAGTATTTTCCGCAGAGGCGGCAATAAAAATTGCCCGCTCCGGATAATCAGCAGCTTTCATTCCTCTGGAAGCTGTCCACAATGTCATTGCTGAAGGCAGAGCGATCAACAATCCCACCCGCGCCACCAGCGCCGGATTGAAAGGATTGTTTCCCAAGCCGCCAAAGACCTGTTTCCCCAGCCAGATCGCCAGAATTGCTCCGATCGGCGGCACATAAAGAGGAATAGATACCGGCAAACAGAGAGCCAGCAATACGCCGGTCAAAGCCGCAGAAAGATCTCCTATCGTCTTCCAAACCGCCTTGCCTGCCAATGCACACCATACCGCCTCCGCTGCCACACAGCAAAATGCACAATACAATATAATAAAGAGTGCCCTGAACCCGAAAAACCACACCGCCGCCGCCACTGTCGGCAGCAATGCCAACAATACGCCTCCCATGATCTTCCGCAAATTCGCCCCGGTGGAAAGGTGCGGTGATGAACTCAGCACCAGATTTTTACCGGTAGGCAACTTGATTTCGCCTGTTTGATTGACCATTTCCATAAAATTCACTTCCTTCCGTTGGAAAGTTGTTTTCTCAATTCAGCTTTTGCCCGCCGTATATTCTGCACCAGCGGCCGGTGATCCGGGCAGACATAAGCACATGATCCGCACTCCATGCAATCCATCACATGATTCTGAAATGCCAGATCGAAACGGTCTGCTTCGATCGCAGTCGAAAGCAGACAGGGCATCAGGTGCATCGGACACCCCTGTACGCATCTTCCGCAGCGGATACATCCGCTTGCCTCATAATTCACCGCCAGTTTGGTCGGCAAAAGCAAAATACCCGAAGTATTCTTTGCCACCGGCACCTGAAACGA
Source organism: Victivallaceae bacterium (assembly GCA_045605305.1). Lineage (GTDB taxonomy): Bacteria > Verrucomicrobiota > Lentisphaeria > Victivallales > Victivallaceae > UBA1784. Next base: position 5,176 of record JAZUPS010000154.1, on the reverse strand, counting down.
TTTTTGCGCAAAACCCATCATGGGGCCGCCGAAAATAAGTTTTCCAGGTTCCTCGGTAACTCCGTCAGCCAACTTGACCGCTTCGATTGCCGGAGTACCAAGTTTCAGCTTCCAGTTTCCGGGAGAAACGACCACATCTCCGGTCACGGTAACGATTCTTTCCACCAACGGTATTCCTTTCAAAACCGCATCGGAAAGCGCCGCGGCAGTACCCACATTCTGAACCACGCATCCGGCATCCATCGGCAAACCTCCTGAGCGGACTGCCCGTTTGGTAATAGCACTGATCAACTGCTTTTCCGACCCTTGCGGATAACGCACCATCAACGGCACAACTGCCACGCCATAGCGGTCTTCAAAACGTTCAAGTGCCTCTATTGCATCACCTTTATTGATCTCCACACCGATATAAGGACGCCTGACACCCAATATCCTGCCGAAAATTGCCGCTCCGCGCACAACTTTTTCCGGTTTCTCAAACATCAACCGGTGATCAGCAGTCAAATAGGGTTCACACTCAGCTCCATTCAAAATCAGTGTATCGATTTTCTTATCCTGAGGCGGAGAAAGTTTGACGTGAGTGGGGAATGATGCGCCCCCCATGCCGACCAGACCGGCATCAATGACCCTCTGGCGCAAAATTGCCGGATCGACCGTTTCCCAGTTTGCAATCGGCTCATAAGGAGGATCTCCGGCATCTTCTCCGTCTGCAACGATCTCAACCGCCGGCGCGGGGATCCCCATTGGTCCGGGCACTTCCACAACTCCACCGACAGTACCGCTGGTTGGAGCGTGAAGATTGGCAGAAACAAAACCGTCTGCCTGCGCGATCAGTTGATATTTCTTTACTTTATCACCTTTTTTTACCACCGGGATCGGCGGTTTACCGGCATTTTCCGCCAGCAGAACGAAATATCTTTCCAGCAAAGGTGCAGTACGGACTGCCTGTTTGCTGGTCAAATCCTTACCGTCGCCAACGGGATGGATACCGCCGGAAAAGGTCATCACACTGCGTGAACTTTTATTCATCTTTTGACCTCTTTCGCTTTTGCATACGCCGCTTGGAGGCGCTCTTCAACTGAAATCAGACACTCTACCGGACAGCAAATACTCTCAACGTCCTCTCTGGTCATCTCACCGGCAGAATAGTTCACTGCAGAAAGAAAACCGGAGAGAATAAACTTATCCTTGAATACCTTTTCGCACTTCCGGCAGCCGATACATCCGGCTTTGCAGAAATGGCGTTTGTTGGCACCTTTTTCCGGTGAGTTGCAATAGATATGGTAATCGGCATCTGCCGGAACCATCTTGATCACTCCCCGGGGACACACTTCGGCACATTTGCCGCATCCGACACAAAGTTCCCGGTGAACGACAGCTACCTGTCCGATAATCTCGATCGCCCCGAAAGGACACTTTCTGGCACAGGTCCCCAAACCGAGACAACCGTAACGGCACTCATCCGGTCCGCCGCCAACCATATTGGCAGCCACACAATCCTGAACACCGTTGTAATTCATCTTTTTCACCTCTCCGATGTCACTGCGGCAGCACACCACCGCCTGACGGCGCTCGATTTTCCCGGCATCGATCCCCAGTGCCAGAGAAATCGCCGCCACCTGCTCGGAACTGGAAACCGGACAATTTGCGGGAGACACCTCCCCTATCGCCAATGCTTTGGCAAAGTCCGCGCAACCGGCCTTTCCACAACCGCCGCAGTTAGCTCCCGGCAGCAGCTCCAAAGCCAAATCCACCCGCGGATCAGCTTTCACCCGGAAAATTTTCACGAACACAGCGATTACAACTCCGAGGATGATACCCAATCCTCCCATCAATATCACTGCACCGATAATAACAGATGTATTCATACTCTCCTCCTCAGCACAATCCGGCAAATCCGGCAAATGCCATTGCCAGAATACCGGCGGTGATCAACGCTATCGGAGTTCCCTCAAACGCCTTGGGCGGCTCAGCCAATTCAAGTTTCTCCCGGATACTGGAAAAAAGCAGCAATGCAAGAGCAAATCCCACTCCGGAAAAAGCTCCGAAAACAGTTGATTCCAGCACCCCTCTGCCGCTTTCAGCATTGATGGTCGCCGCTCCAAGCACGGCACAGTTGGTGGTTATCAGCGGCAGATAAATTCCCAGCGCCCGATAGAGAACCGGACTGACCTTCTGCAGCATCACCTCCAAAAGCTGAACCAGAGCCGCGATCACCAGAATAAAGGTCAATACCCGGAGAAATCCCAGGTTTATCTCTCTGCCGTTGACCGTGAAATCCAAAAGATAATTGGCAATTATTGAGGTAATACATGAAGCAAGTGTCATTACCACCGTAACAGCTCCGCCCATTCCCAGCGCGGTATCCAGCCGTTTGGAAACTCCCAAAAACGGACAGATCCCCAAAAATCTGGTCAGCACAAAGTTATTCACCAATACTGCCCCGACTGTCAATTCAAGATATTTCATAACTTCTCCGTCTCTCTTTCATTTTCCGGATACTCTTTTTTGGAACAGACCGTTTTCACGCTTACTCCTTCAAGCATTCCCAACTTGCCGGAAAGTGAATTGATCACATCTCCCGGTGCATCAAGTATAACACTGATCACGCTCAACTTTCTTTCCCGGTGGGGAATACCCATTCTGCCGATAACATAATCACCGCACTCATGGAGCAGTTGATTTATCTGCGCTGCCTGCGCGGTATCTTCCACCACTATTCCTATCAAAGCGATCCGGTTCACCTTTTACTCCTTTATATTCCTGCTTCTGACCGTTCCCAAAATACCTTCTGTGGTTTGACGCACGATCCGCAACAAGCGGGAAAACTCTCTTTTTTCTTCTTCACTCAATCCGGCAGTGATCTTCTCATTGCAATTATCCACTGCCGCCTGGATCGCCGGGCGGAGCGCTACAGCCGAGCCGGAGGCGTGCAGACAGAAGTTCCGCCGGTCATTACGATCTACCTCCCGGGTGATCAACCCTTTTTCCTCAAGCTGCTTCACTATCGCGGCAGTTGTACTTTTTCCCATGCGCAGTCTGGCTGACAGTTTCTCCTGGGAAATGCCGTCATTATCAATTATTGCCATGATATAAGGAAACTGCGCCATGGAAATTCCCAACTCATCCAATTCTCTGGCATAATAGCCGTGACTCAAACGGCTGATAATATAAATATCTAATGTTACATCAGCCATAAAACACCTTTTTCATCTGTTTTACCGTTTCAAATTAATATAGTACAAATACTCATATTTGCAAGTTTTTTCCACCATCTATTCAAGATTTTTATTCCGTTTTGACCAATTATTTTTCTTGAAAAAATAAGATTTTTGCAGTATATTATAAATTAGTTCGGCACAGAACTATCGAAAAAAAAGCATCTGTTTCAAGCAGAATCAACCATCAATTTCAAGGAGAAAAAATGAAAAAAAGAGTTCTTTGCTATGCCGCAGTATTGCTGACGGCGACCACTACAGCCGCACCTCCGGCAACCCAGACAACTGTGACTGTGGACAAGGTAAAAATAGTAAACTCCATCACTCCCCGCCGTTATGCCGGATTTGTGGAAGCAGTGGAAAAAGTGGATGTTATGCCGCGAGTCACCGGAGAATTGCGGAAAATAAATTTTGTTGAAGGTGAAATAGTAAAAAAAGGCGATCTGCTCTTTGAAATCGAAGACACCACCTACCGCGCCGCCGTGGATGCATTGGAGGCGCGCAAAGAACAACTTGCCGCACAAGTGGAATTTATGCAGAAGGAGTTCAAGCGCTATCAGGAATTGATCTCCAATAAAGCAGTGGCGGCTTCCACTTACGACCGTTCACTTTTCGATCTCAATTCCGCCCGCGCCCAGCTCAAAGAGATCGAAGCATCCCTGAGCGATGCCAGAAATAATCTTTCCTATACCAAAATCCATTCCCCCATCACCGGAAGGATCGGCAAAAGCACCTTTTCCGCCGGCAATCTGATTTCTCCTGCCGCCGGACAGAAACTTGCCAGTATTGAAATGGTTACCCCCATCTACATCCGTTTCACCATCAGCGAAACTATTTTGCGCAAAGAATTCGGCAGCCGGGAGGATATTCTCAAAAACGGTTCCATCCGCATCAAACTTGCCGATGACAGTTTTCATCCGGAAACAGCAAAAATCACCCTTGCCGACAACCGGATCAATGCCTCCACCAATACCATCACTCTCTGGGCATCTTTCGCCAATCAGGATGGCAAACTCATCCCCGGCGGCTTTGCCACAGTTTATCTGAACAACTCCAAAAAAATCAAACAAACCGCGATCCTTCCTTCGGCGATCATTGTAACTCCGCAAGGTCAAAGCGTCTGGGTGATCGACAGCAGCAACCGGGCATCTCTCCGGAAAGTTGCCACCGGAGCGCTCTCCGGTAACTTCCAGATCATCTCTTCCGGCTTGAAAGAGGGGGAAACTGTGGTTATCGAAGGTTCCCACAAGCTCCGGGAAGGAATGACCGTCACCCCGGTAGTGGCAAAGTAAGGATAAGCAATCATGTTTGCTGAATTTTTCATCAACCGTCCGAAGTTCGCCTTCGTGATCTCCATCGTGACCGCCATTGTCGGAGCGATCTGCCTGATGCGTCTGCCGATCGCCGAATATCCGGAAATCGCTCCGCCGACGGTAAAAGTCACCGCCATGTATCCCGGCGCCACCAGTCAGGTCATCGCCGAAACCGTTGCCGGTGTTATCGAAGAACAGGTAAACGGTATCGAAGACCTGCTCTACTTCAAAAGTGAAAGTGACAACAACGGAAACTACACTCTCACTTTGACCTTTTCTCCGGAAGTTGACTCAGACATTGCTCAGGTCAACGTGCAAAATGCCGTTGCCAAAGCAGAAACGCAGCTGCCGCCGACAGTTACCGCCATTGGTTTGACGACCAAAAAACAATCCACCGACATGGTAGGTGTTTACGTTTTCCGAACTGATGAAAGTGAATTGAGTCTGCTGGAGCTGGCAAACTATGTCCGCATGAATATCAAAGATCCCTTTGCCCGTCTTCCCGGTATGGGATCAGTGGAAATTCTCGGTGAAAGAAACTACTCCATGCGGGTATGGCTTGATCCGGTAAAGATGAACTCTCTTAAACTTACTCCGGAAGTCATCATCGGCAAGCTCAATTCCCAGAATATTCCGGTTGCCCCC
>JAZUPS010000153.1:0-2470 GCA_045605305.1 Victivallaceae bacterium | reverse complement strand
ACAAGCCCGGCGATTGGCGCAAACTCCAGCCAACGTCATAAGGCGCAATATCGCGCAGCAGGGCGGGTTTTGCAAGAGAGAGTCGACAGGAGCGTACTTGCGTACGTGACTGGAGGATCGAACGCCGCAAGGCTCGCTCCGGCAAAGCGAGATCGCTCACTCCAAATAATCGATGCGGCGCACCGTCATCCGGCCGGTGTTGATGTCGCGGTCGATGGTGACAAACATTTTGACTTCGCCGGTGATCTCATCGTAATAAATGTTATTGGTACTGTCAAAATCAAACGTACCGAAAGCGCAATCCTCCTTGTCTATATCATTGCCGGAGGCATCTTTGCGGCTCTGGTATCCACCGACATCGCGGATGGACTGAGCGACGATCACGGCATAGATCTGGGTGGGAGCGACACTTTCGGCGCAGAGGAGGTTGATGGTTTTGCCGATGATCTCTTCCTGAGCGGCATCGGTGGCTCCATCGCCGCCACTGAAAGCTCCGCCGAAAGCGTTGGAGAGATCACTGTTTTCTTTGGACCACTCCAAAAACTGCGCCCGGCTGGTATTGGCATTGCGCCCGGTAATTATCCGGTTACTGATATCTGCATAGTCCAACCGAGTTCCGCCATCATCAGCGTTTGGCAGATTCTGCCCGCCATCCCGCTTGGAATTATCATAGAATTTCTGAACCGGCTGATTGAAACGCAGTTGATCAAAAAGCACACGGATGATTTCTTTGTCATAAGTGCTGTCGTAATCAGGATCATTGCTGCGCAGTTTGTTGACATTGATTTTACCGTAGGTGGCACATTGATCGGTCATTTTGATCTGATCGAGGATAGCACCGTCACCGCCGAGATAACTTGTTCCACCGGAACTCCAATTACCACTGGGAGCATGTCCGGCAAGCGTGATCGGCTCACTGTTGTTAGCGGGATCGCAGGCACGTTTGATATTCAAGGTCTGCCATAGGACGCCGCGATGGATGAAACCGATCTCCCATGGACTCATCATCGGAGCGTTACGGATAAAAGCGGTGGAAAGATGCTTGGTATTGTCGGTTCCGGCAGCATCATCCCGCCATCCGGGCTCTTCTGCGACCTCAAAATCCATTTTTTGAGTATCGTCGGAATTTACCGGACGGAATTTAGCATATTCCGGGCTGGCATTGTCGTCAAAATGATTAGCAGCCCCTTGCCGGGCAGTGGTATTATCTGCGGGGACAGCACCGACATTCATGACCTCATCGAGTTTGCTGTCTTCGGCAGGCTTGCGGATATTGTCGGCTTTGGCAAGATCGAGAGTTTTGAACCAATCATCCGGGTTGAGATTCTGCCGGGGATCGTAGTTGCGGATACCGCCGATGTAGATCCCGGGAGTTTTATTGGTATCGGTTTGAGCTTCGATTTTGGTATCTTTGTCATCCGGAACGGTCCAGGTCAGTTCCGGCAGAGTTTTCATATAGTCTAAACCGATATTGCTGGAATTTACCGTTGCCGCAAGATAAGCGCGTTTGACATTGAGTTTGACTCCGGTGACTTCGACGGCATCAACCGAAACCACCTCCACACCGGTAATGGTGTCAGTATCTTGCAGCCCGGCACCGGCCTGGTTGAAAATATCTTTGGTACCATCAAAAGTAAGTTTATCACTGTCCAGGGTCAATTTGACTGTTTCGTTTTCCTGGATCGTATCAGCCGGGAGCAAAAGCGGATAGGGATTGGCACCGGCGGTATTGTTCAAAATGGCATTGTCAGTAACGGTAAGAGTCCTGATCGGCATTGTATTGTCTGCCACGGTAGCGGTAAGTTCATTGAATGCCATATCATAGGTATCATCTTTAGTTTTCTTTTTGTCCAGAGTTTTATGTTGTGCGACAGAATTTTCATCAAGATAGTTGATTTTCAGAGTGATCACACTGGGTTTGAATTTCACTTCAAATTTTCCGAGTTCAACTCCGGCCTTGAAATCGGAAAATCCTGCCGGATCAAAATTGTAGATATTGGCAAGTTTAACGATCGGGGCGATTCCGGCATAGGCGGCGGTAACGGTGGTGGAATATTTATTTCCGCCTTCATCAGCGGCCTGCCCGGTTTTCACCGAAACACCGCTTTTTGACACATCCGCTTTGCTGTTGAGTTCCGGATAGAAACCCAGACGGAAGCCGATTTCATAAAGATAAGGGGTCTTTTCGTTACCGGTGAAAGCCGGATGCGCATCACCCGTCAAATTCATCCAGGTCGAAGCATCGTGTTCGTTGTCGGAGGTCGGCTTACTGTCGGCATCGCAGTAGTCGTTGAAGTTGGCGGCAATCTGTTTGCGCCAGGTTTCGACATTGGTAAAGGTGGATTGATCTTCAGCAAAGTTGCCGATGCGGCGCAAAAAGGGCAGACTGGGACGTTCGTCCAGTGCAAGTTTGTAATCATAACTGTCGCCGATAGCGGCTTCCGGAGAGTTAAGTCGGATCGTAGCCATG
>JAZUPS010000152.1:0-7189 GCA_045605305.1 Victivallaceae bacterium | reverse complement strand
CTTTTTTGCTGGTCCAGCCGAGCGGGACCCGGACGAGGACGGAGCGGTTGCGGTCGCCCCAGCAGATATTGGTCGGGGCCTCCTGATGGGGGACGAGCCGGAAGTAGCTGGTGGGGTTGGTGTTTCCGAAAGCGGTGATCGACGGAGCCAGAACCATCAGACCGGCGATGGCACGTTTGGCGTCATCGGAGAGCTGACCGTCTTTCTGCATCAGGTTGATCCCGTCTTTCATCACGCGGAAGTGGATGTGCATACCCGAACCAGCTTTGCCGACGGTGATTTTCGGTGCGAAAGTCACATCCAGACCTTCCTGATAGGCGAGGTTGCGGATGATCCATTTGGCAATGAGCAGCTGTTCGGCGGCCTCTTCGGCGTTGACCGGGAGGAACTCAATTTCATTCTGCTCATAGATTTTGCCGTCGAGGGTGAAGTTGCCCACTTCAGAGTGACCGTATTTGATCTGACCGCCGGTACGGGCGATGTAGTTCATGCAGAGCTGACGGAACTCACCGAATTTTGCGTAAGGAGCTGATTCGTGATAACCTTTCTGGTCAACTGCGGGGTAGCACTCATCATCCGGAGCAATGACGTAATACTCCAATTCTCCCATTGCCTGAAACTCCAGACCGGTGGATTTGCGGAATGCTTCACAGGCTTTGTGAAGGGTGTATTCCGGAGAACTGGAAAGAGGTTCACCATCCTTGTTGAAGAAGGAGCAGAGGAAGTTCACCGTGGGCAGTTCGCAGAATGGATCGATGTACGCCGTGCGGAAGCGGGGAACGACGTAAAGGTCGCTGTTGTTCGCTTCAATGAAGGGGAAGAGGCTGGAACCATCCACCCGTTCACCGCAGGAGAGGATCTCTTCCAGATAAGCGGCATCGTTGATGACAAAGTTGAGGGTTTTGATCCTGCCGTCACCGGCGGGATACTGGAAGTTGATATGACGGATCTCTTCAGAGATGATGAAATCCATAATATCTTTTTTGGTGAAATCTTTCGGCAGTTTGCCGATCCGGTTTGCCAATTCGTGGCTGGTGTAGTTAAGTTTATCCATGGAAAATCCTTTCAAAAATGTGAAAAAATGATTATTTCAGAGAACTCCGAGCCAGCTGGCAAGATCGGTTTCGACCATGCGGCGGGGAATATCTTCAAATTCGACTTTGAGAATGGTCGCCAGCGGGTCTGGCGCGAGAACCGGCAGATCGGTGATGATCAGTCTGCCGCTTTCGGCATCCCAGGTGAAGGGGAACTCTTCGCCGGTGGTGAGCATCGTGACCCGTTTGACCGGGGTGGCGATTTTGACCGCAGTAGCGGTGCTGCCCGGCCAGCGGAAAATGCACCAGTATCCGACGTTGCCTTTCCGTGTCCAAGGACCCTGCAAATTGAGGTCGATCACTCCCGGCTGGGTGGAGCCGATCAATTCGCAGCTCTCGGAATTGCGGATCGCTTCTTCGTTGCGGGCAAGCCAGTTGCCAACTGCCTGCAATCTTTCCAGCTCCTCATTGCGGATATGACCGTGGGGATCGGGGCCGATGTTGAGCAGGTAGTTGCCGCCGAGCTGGGCAGCCTGAACCAGATGCTGAAGGAGCTGTTCAGAGCTTTTCCAGTTGGGGTTGAATCTGGTGTAACCCCAGGCGCAGGAGTCGCCGATGCACATGCAGCTTTCGGTCATGCGCTGTTTTCCGGCGCGGACGACCTGTTCTGGGGTTTCAATATCTTCATCTTTGCCGGAGCGGTCATTGATGATGATCTGGGGCTGAAGTTCGCGCACCATGGCGTTGAGTTCGGCGGCGTGCCAGAATTCTGCCCAGCCATCCCGTTTGAGATTGAGTTTGGAGTCCCAGCCGCCATCATATTCCAGCAGGTCGATCTGACCGTAATTGGTCATCAGTTCCCGCACCTGAGTGAAAATCTGATTGAGCAGAGCCTCTTTGGATTCCGGATATTTTTCCGGTTCAAAGTAACCGGGGAAGCGCCAGTCAAGCAGGGAGTAATAGAGACCGACCTTCAATCCGGCGGCACGGGCGGCATCCACATATTCGCGGACGATGTCCCGTTTGCAACCGTGTTTCACGCTGGTAAAGTCGGAGCATTTGCTGTCAAAAAGACAGAAACCTTCATGGTGTCTGGTGGTCAGCACCATATATTTTGCTCCGGCGGCCTTGGCAGTTTCCACCCACTCTCTGGCGCAGTCGGCGGCGGGGAAAAACTGGTCGGCAAGCACCGCATATTCAGCGGCGGGAATACGTTCCGAATACATCGTCCATTCGCCTCTGCCGAGCAGAGAGTACAAGCCGAAGTGGACATAGATACCGAAACGGGCTTCATTGAACCATTTCATTCTCTCTTCGTAAGTCATCTTACTTTTCCTTTCTCTGTATGATAAAAAGAGTCAATCAATCAAATTTTTTCCAACCGGAAGCGAACCATCCAGCGCCGCCCGGAAGGGTGGAATCGGGATGCCGGAAGCGGCTTTCAAGCCGAATTTCCGGGGATTTTCCGCCCATGCGTACCAGACGGCAAAGGGGGATGAAATCTCTTTTGCCGATACTTCAATGGTATTGTCAGAGATGAACTTCACCTCTGCTTCAGAGGCATTCATGTCTTTTCCGGCAATGACGATGCCGCCCTGATAAGAAGCGGTGTCAAGTTCCTGATCAAAGCGGATTTGCAGAGCGTTGCCGGCTTGGAATATACTTTCCACTCCGGGAATGAGCGTTTTTTTGCCGCTCAACCGTTCAAATTCATAAGCGGCAATGATTTCGGCAGTGGCTTTTTTGTTGCGCGGGTGAATATCATCCACATCCCCCGTGCCGATGGTATTGATCAGGGTGCTGCCGGTACTTTTTGCCGCCAGCATCTGTGCTTCCCGGAGCCGCGGCCAGGTGCCGTGGGGGGCGAAAAGGTGACTGGGCTGGAAGTCGGGGAGCTGAATGATGTAAAAGTGCAGTTTGCTATCCAGAAAGTTCCGCCGCCAGTCGGCAATCATCAACTCCAGAAGTTCCTGATAGATATTTGTCGAACAAATGGCATTGGCTTCGCCCTGATACCAGAGCGCGCCTGCCAGCGCAGTTCCGGCAATGGGGGCGATCATACTGTCAAAGAAGGTGTGCAGACTGTTGCAGCCGCCCTGACCGAAATTGTGCATACAGGTCATGCCTCTGGTTCCGGCATCAAAGGTCTCTTTGAACTTCCACTGCCCGGTAAGGGGTATGCGGATGGAGGCATCTTCAGATTCCAGAAACATCTCTCTCGCCGGACCGATAAGACCGCCGTCGGCGCATACGGAGTAGAGGGAAACCACCTTGACGGCAATGGTGTTCTCTCCATCATGGAAAACTCCGGAAGGAACATCGTACACCCGGGGGGTGTTCCAGAAGTTGATGGCGTAAGCATCCCCGGTGGAGCCGACAAGTTTGCCATTGACAAAACTGCGGTCAAATTTATCCACTGCCCCCAGATGGAGGGTGAAGCGGTGCTGTGAAGCACCGGAAGGCAGGGTGATATTTTTGCGGAAATAGAAAATCCCGGCGTGGTTGTGACCCGCTTGAGTCCAGCTATCCGGCAGGAGCATGGTATCCCATGAGGAATCGTCGAAATCCTGACCGGTAAATCCGGATTCAATGCCGTTATCCTGAGGTTCTTCGGGGAAAAGTTCCCGGATGGCGCGGTCAAGTTTGTCGGAAGGGAACTCCTCGCTTTCCAAATCCTGAACGCAGAGATTTTTTTCGTATTCTGCGGTCTCTTCTGCGTGGCAGGAGCTGTTCAAAAGGGAGTATTCGCTGATAAATGATTCGATATTGACTCCGCCGTAAGTGGCGGCGATAATGCCCACCGGGAGTTGAGTTTTTTCTGCCAGTTTGGCAGCGAAGAAACCGCCGATAGCGGAAAATTCATTCAGCTTTTCGGCGTTTGCGGTTTTCCATTCGCCTTCAACTTCGGTGGTTCTGCCGACGAAGGTGCGCACCGGAATGGAAAAGAATTTCACCAGATGGAGGAACTCTTCATTCAGTGCTTTGGCATCGGGAATGGCATTTTTCATGCTCATTTCCATATTGGATTGCCCGGAAATGAGGTAGACATTGCCGAAAGATATGTCATTGAAAACCGCTTCTTCGCCCTGACAGCTGATGGTCATGGTCAAATTGCAAGCCGGTTTCTGCGGGGGGATCTTGAAGGTAAATTCACCTGCCGGATTGGCAAAAACAGCCAGACGGCAATCACCCACACTCAGGCAGACTCTTGCCGCCGGAATGGCGGAGCCGCGCAGAACTGTGGTTTTCCCGTGTTGAAAAACGGCGTGATCACCGTAAAAACCGGCAACTTTCAGCCGGGATCTCTTTCCGGATTTCTCTCCCGGAATATTTTTATCTGTGTCTCTTAATGTCAGCATGATTTAATATAACTCCAAAGTTGTTATCATACAAACTTTTTTTGTTTTTTTCCTTAAAAAAAAACGGCAAAAGACTCCGAAAAACGATATACAGTAAAAATTATCACAGCTATGGAGATTTGTCAAGCAGAAGATTATTTTTATCTGATATTGTTTCCGGTGAAATATTGTATTTGACATTTGCGTGTGTTATATTATTATGGTCGGTCATTTATTTATTTCAGGAGGTCAGTATGAACCGGTTGCAGAAGTTTTTGAAGAGTTATCTTGTTTCCTGTGCTGTTTTTGTGGGTTTTGCTCATGCCGCAGATGCGGGAAATGTCAGGACGGTTATGTTTACCGGCGACAGTATCGCCTGCGGTGTGGGAGCATCATCGATGAAAACGACCCGATTTTCAACCGTGGCGGTAAAGATGCTCAATGAAGCGGCGGGAAGAACTGCTTACAGGGAAGTGAATATTGCGATTTCCGGCTCCACCATGACCGATCAGCCGTGGCCCGGCGGGAGAAGTTCCGGTTATCCATACCGGTTGCAGGATGTTTTGAAAACCAAGCCGGATATTCTGGTCATTCAGCACGGAGTGAATGATAACGGAGTAGGTTGTTCGCTTCATGAATTTTCTCTGGCATACCGTTCTTTTGTCCGTGAGGTCAAGGCAAAACTGCCCGAAACACTTATTGTTTGCATGACATTGTGCCCGACGCCATATTACAACACCCCTGCGCATAAACGCTGGTGGAGCGATGCCAATGCGGCAATTCAGGAAATCGCCGCCTGTGAAAATACCCTGCTTGTTCAAGTCAATCTCGCCATTGACAACCGTTTTTCCCTTTTTCCCGATAAAATACACCCGAATGATGAAGGACACCGTATAATCGCCGGAGCTCTTGTGAAAACGATTTTGGAAGAGCGCAAAATGAGTAAAAAAGATTTTGATCTGGTGGTCAATTATCCCGGAGTTTACCGTGTCTGCGGATTCTCCTTTGATGTGCAGAAGCTCAAGGAGAATGAATTTGCTGTATTCAAGCATATCGGCACTGGCAAATGGCAATACAAAATCGCTTCTCCTGCGAAAATAACCACACCTTTTCTCTATTGTTACTCCAAACATTCTGCAGTTGCTGATAACGGCAGAGAAATCGTATTTCAATGGCAGAAATACCAAAAAAGTGCCTCATTGCTTCTTCCGGCAACTGACGGCAAAATGGTCAATGTGACGATCACCCCGGAAAAATAGATCCCCTCCGGCACTCCGTTTTGTTTGCCGCAGTTACCGCAGAATGAAAAATCACTCTCCGGTGATCAACTGTGTTTTCAACCGCAGCTGAAAAGGTTCCCGGTTCCCGGCGGCAGTCCGGTGGATGAACTCCTCCACCCCGGCACGGAAATCTTCCATCGGCTGGTGGAGGATATGCAGCCCTGTATCCGGCGGCACGGCTTGTTTCTGACTGAAAACCAGCACCTCATAATCTTTGCCCAGAGTCAGATTGTGCCGGGTGGCACTGAGGATGAATCCGGTCAGAAAACGTTCCTGCGGGAAGAAGATTTTCCGGGGAAATCTTTTGGCGGAAAAGAGTTTCCCTATTTTGAAATTCACCTCCCGCGGATCATCTGAGTCATATTTGATTATCCACTCCGGGGGGATATTCAGCCCGTTGCGGAAACACTCTTCGTAGAATGACAGCAGCCGGTCTGCCATGTATGGAACTTTGGTGCTGGGCGTGGGGGTGATCACGGCGATCTCCTTCGTCCCGTCGCGGGTAAGGGTCTGCAATCCTTCGGCTATACTTGCCCGGTGATCGGTGCAAATGCTGTTGAAGTCTCCGTAATCCCGGTTGATCAGCAGTTGGGGAATACCTTTTTGATACAGTTGATCCATCAGCATGATTTGGGATTCTGCCGGCAGCACCCAGATGACTGCCTGACCGGGGGAGAAGAAGTGTTCCGTGGTGCGGGAGAGAAACTGTTTATTTACCCAGCGGACCGGAATATCCGTAATATTCAAATTGAAAAGAATTCCGGAAAATGGATAATATGGCGAATAATCGGTATTTTCACTGACGATCACCAGCTCTCTGATGATTTTTCCGTATGGACCGGGGCGGACAAAGGTTCCACTGCCCCTTGCTGATTGGAGAAAACCGGCACTGATCAGGTGTTTCAACGCCCGTTGAACGATTATCCGGGAGCAGTTGAATTGCTGCATAAGTTTGAATTGAGAAGGTATCCGGGAATCCGGTGGAAATTCACCTGAATTTATCCGGCTGATAAGATACTGTTCGATGCTGGCTGTTTTGGTCTTCATGTTCTTTCTTCCTTTCTGATAATGTAGTTCAATAATTCAACTGTGTCAAGCCTTTTTTTTCTGCAAATGCGGGAAAATATTGCATTTTTGAGGCAATTTCAAAGCGGCTCAAAAACTCTTGAAATTCATCGTTGCGATCTTAAAGCGGAGCGTTTTCGGCTTGGTTACTTACTCCGCAGCCGCCTCAATCTGCCGCATTGAGTTCATTAATGCTGATTTTTCAATTCTTTTTTGAATTACTTTTAAAATCGCCTCTTTTATAAGTCATTAAGCCAAGTTTTTTGCCGGATATTTCTTCTGTTGTGTTGACAAAACGGGAAAATGTTGGTATAATTATTGAAGGTACACGGAAGTGTGATTAAAAATTTTTATCAATTACATAAAATCAAGGTGACATTTATGCAGAAAAAAGTGAAATTCGGTATTATCGGTATCGGCAATATGGGTTCCGCCCACGCCGAGATGATGCAGGATATAAAGAATGTGGAGC
>JAZUPS010000151.1:0-2840 GCA_045605305.1 Victivallaceae bacterium | reverse complement strand
GTGAAGAGGATTTTATCGCCGGTTTCATGGAGAAAATCGACCACCGTCCGCAAAAAATCCACTTTTGGCGTTATGCGGCAATTTTTGCGGCGGTTATCGGAATAACGGTGCTTGCTTTGGCCTCAATGTCCGGCAAGACTGTGCAGACTTCTGAAATAACAACTCACGAAAGCGTGGCAACCAATAATGCTCCGGGAAAGTCTATCGATCCGATGCAGGAATCTTTGCGGCTCTTCGGGGACGAGGTCGCGGTACTCTTTGTCGGCAATGATCTGGTGATCGGAGAACGGATGAACACTGAAAGGCCTTCCAATGTTCTCAACGTCAAACTTGCCAACAATATTGAGTTGAAAATCGCCTGTGCCGACAATGACTCCATTTCCGTCAATGCTCCGGGTGTTTCCGGAAATGTGATCGTTTCCCGCAGTGACCGTCAGACGCTGGTACTGGATGTGGATTTGTTCATTCAGGGTAAAAGGATAAATACCCAAATTCCGGTGGACAACACTAAAGACATCAGGATGCACTCATGAAACATCATTTTGCCATACTGCTTATTCTTGCCTTTGCATTACCGATCCTGCATGGAGCGGATGATGCCGTATTGAATTTGTGGTCGGGGAAAAGTTACGATTTTCCCGGAAATGGCAAATGGCAGATCGTTGCCAAACACGGCAGAGTTCTGGCAAGCGGCGACGGCAGGATCCATTTTCAGCTTCCGGCATTGCAAGCCGGAGCGATTCTGGAAGCATACTTGAAAACCGGAACTGAAAAACGGAAACTTTGTTTTTATTCTCCACGGCTCTTTGCCGGAATTCCGATCACCGCATTGGGTTTGAGCTTGAAATATGAAAAGTTTTTACAAAATGCAGGCTTTATCTTTAAAGAAAAAACAAGGCAGGACATAGGTTTTTCCAGTTATATAGCAGATGATTTTTCAGGAAAGATAATGTTTGTATTCCCCGGTAAAGAAGATTTTCCCTTGAAACTTGATGGCAAATGGACAACGATTTCACTGCACCGTACTAAGAATTCAGGCTGTTTGAGCGTCTTATACGATGAAAAAGATAAAGTTCTTGATAATAACGGCAACGGTACATATGTGAAGCTCAAAAAAAATGGCAGAGTTGTGATAGTCTTTTCTCCGGATTTTGATTTGAAAAATATTGAAAATGTACTTTTGATAAAATATATTATAGAAAACAACATCCATAATAAAGGAGCTGAAAAATGAAGAAAGTCATAACCATTTTAGCAATGCTGTTCACCCTCGGAGTTTTTGCCGGAGAGGTCGTTGTCGTGCCGACTGTTGCGGTATTGCCGTTTGAGTCCCGCGACCGTCAAGCTGCTTCCACCGATATGGGCAAGTCCGTTGCCGAACTTTTGAATATCGCGTTGATGGAATCCGGCAATGCCGATATGGTCGAACGTGCTGAACTTGATGCTGCTCTCAATGAATTGCAGCTTTCCGCAACCGGTTTGACCAGTAAAGACAGTCAGGTGAAACTCGGCCGCTTCATCGGAGCCAAAATCCTTATCACCGGTTCCCTTTTCAAATCCGGCAGTAAAAATTTTGTCATTGTAAAGATCATCGGAACTGAAACCAGCCGTGTTCTTGGCGCAAGTGCCAGCGGAACAGAAGATTTTACCGCCCTTGTGCCGATGCTTGCTCCGAAAGTTTCCGTAATTCTGGAAAAACAAAGTGCCAAACTTCTGCCCAAAGAGCAGAATAAAGAAGATGTTTTGAGCCGGTTGAAAAAAATCGTCCAAGGCAAACAGCGCAAGGTTTTTGTAAAGGTCAAAGAAGATATTGCTGTAAGTGTGCCTGATCCGGCTGCTGAAACTGAATTGAAAAAACTTTTGCTGGCGCTGGATTTCCAAGTGGTGAACACCCGGAATGAAGCGGACTATGCAGTTATCGGCGAAGCCATTGCCGCCAATGCCGGAAATTATCACAAATTCACCTCGGCAGCAGCCCGTTTGGAACTTTCTGTCTACAACAAGGACAAAAAACTTCTTGCCACCGGCGCAGCAAGAGAAACTCTGGCAGGAGCCTCTTACCCGATTGCCGCCAAAGAAGCGATTGCCCGAACTGCGTTGAAACTTGCCGGGGAATTCTTCCCGGTGATGAAATAACGGAGCGGATTTGCTGATGCGCTCTCTTTTGTTGGTGATATCCGGATTTCTGCTGACAGTGTTTCAACTGTCGGCAGAGATTATTCCGGTTGAAAATTGGACTCTTAACATGAATCCCATCCCGGCAGTTTCCGGACGCCGGGACGAAGAGCCGTTGCGCGACTTTATTGATGTCAAAGACAGTACAATTTTCCTCAAACATCTGCGTTACGGTATCCAATCTTACTCCGGAAGTACCAAAGCACGTCCGGGACTTTTACGGATAAGTTTCACCGCTCAAGCATTGAGTGGAGCCGCCTCACGCGGAGTTGTTAAAGTAGTAATGTACGGATACCATTTCCGCGATGACAACTGCACCGGAAAATCCGAAGATCTGTTTTTGGAAAAGGATTTTTCGGTAAGCGGCAAAAAATCTTTGAGTGTGGATTTCAATATTACCCCAGAACAGTTGAAATGCGTTTTTTGCGATGAACAAGTTCCGACATTCCGCTTTTTTACTACGATCTATCTGAAAGAAAAATCCCCCGGGATCGCCTTGAGCAACATCACTATTTCTGCCGCCACTCCACTGCTCGTTTATGGCAGAAAAGAGGTTTCCACCACAACATGGCTGCTGGATGAATTAAAGGCGGACAAGGCAAAAGATGCCGAACGTGCCGCATTGAAAAAAGAACTGGCTACTCCCGTTTCTCCCCCAAAAGTTG
>JAZUPS010000150.1:0-2699 GCA_045605305.1 Victivallaceae bacterium | reverse complement strand
CTAAGACCGCTTGGCCTCCGACTTCAGTACAAGCTCCGGGCTGTATGCCAATATTGAGCCGGAGATTTTTTAAACACTGTTTCAAGGGTGGCAGACCAATCACTGCGTAAAAATCGCCTACGCCGACTGGCAGGGAGAAGTTACTGAACGCATCATAGAGCCGCATACGCTGGTCTTTTTCAACAATTCGTGGTACACCAAGGCATTCTGCTGCTTGAAAAATCAGCCCCGTACCTTTGCATTGCGGCGAATCAAGAAAGCGGAACTCCTGAAAAGCGACTTTGAACCCAACAAAGAAATCATTTCCTCGGTAAATCCCGATGACTTCCTCGGCTTTGAGAAGATAAAAAATGTGAAACTGTACGCCGACAGCTACGCTCTTGACCGCCTGAAATCTTCACCGCTGCACACCCATCAAATCATCCACGATGACGGCACAGTGGAGATCCCGGCAGTCGCCAAAGAGGTACTGTTTCCCTTCATCCTCTCGCAGGAAGGCAATGTCAGACTCCTTGAACCGGCGTATCTGAAAGCCGAACTCAAAAGCAAACTGCAAAAAATGCTTGATCAGTATTGACGAAAGCAATTTTCATAAAATTTTCGTTTCAAATCAGCATCCAAAACACGATTTCAAGATTTTTTAAGTGGTGAAAATACACGATTTCAAGATTTTTTTGTAAATGAATGCCACCTGAAATCACAAAATTCAGCATTTTTCAGGCGGTTTTATCACAAAATTCGAATTTTGCATTTAATAAGGGAAGTGGCATAATATGCGGCATGATTTCATAATGACCACGTGGAAAGCCTGCCGAAAAGAATTTTTCCGAAAATAGTTACTTTTGACTTGAAAAGTTACATTTGCGATGTAACTTATGTATAGTTACATTTTATTGGAGGCATTTATGGAGCAATTTTTGCAAAAATTACAGCAATATCTGGGTTCTTTGAACATTGCGCCAGAGAATATCGGGGAGGCTTCTTTTATCCGCCGGTTGCCTATGTTCGTTACTGCGCCATACGAGATTTATACAGCATCGGTGTTGAATCAAAAGTATGTACTTGCTGTATCATCCGGTAATGATGTGCCTTCTCCGGAGCAAATCGCAGTTCAAAAAAGTAAACTTGAAGAAGTTTCTGATCTGCCGGTGCTGTTTGTATTTCAAGATGCCACCCGTGAATTCTGCCGCTTGCTCATTGCCCGAAACATAAGTTTTGTCGTTTCCGGCAAGCAATGTTTTCTACCGGGCGGCATGGTTTCCTTGAACGAAGATAAGTTCTCACGTCCCCAAATTGCCAAACGGGAAAAGCTTTCTCCTCTGGCTCAAATGATTTTTTTGTATTGCTTGCAGGAAGATAAAAAGGGAGATGGGGTGTCTTTCCAAGACCTGATTTCCAGTTTTGATCTGAATAAGGTCTATGTTTCCAGAACCGCCAAAGAACTGGAATCATTCAGGCTTGCGGAAATCCGCTCAGAGGGACGCAATAAGTCGCTTTTTATAGACTCTGACCGCAAGGCATTATGGCAAAAGGCACAGGAATTTTTGATAAACCCGGTGCAAAAGAAAATCCGGTTGAAAGCTCTTCCTGCGGACTTACCCCTTGCCGGAATTTCAGCTTTATCAGAATATTCCAATTTGAACGATGATCCGATAAAGACATTTGCGGTATATGGAAAAGATTTTGATATAAAAAACGCCGGGATTTTAGAATATGACGGTTCTTTCCTGGAACTTTGGAAATACCGCCCGATAATCAGGGATGGAGTGGTGGATAAACTTTCGCTGTACCTCGCACTGAAAGATGATCCGGATCCGCGTGTGCAGAGCGAATTAGCCGATATGATGGAGGCAATAGAATGGTAAGAGGTATAGAGTTATTCCGGGAACATTTTGCTGAATTTGCAGACTGTTTTACTTTGATCGGCGGAGCTGCGTGTGAATTGACTTTGACAAGTTCTATCGGCTTCCGGGCGACCAAAGATATTGACATGTTGATTCTTCTGGAAAAAGTGGATCGCGACTTTGCTGAACGCTTTCACCAATTCATAGCAGCCGGGAACTATTCCTGCTACATTTCCAAGGATGAAAAACGGCATTTCTACCGCTTCCTTGCTCCGGAAAAAAGCGATTATCCTCCGCAAATCGAATTGCTTTCAAGAACACTTTTTCCCGAGTATCCGGATATGAAATATACTCCATTGTCTGAAGATAGCTATGTTAAAAGTATGTCTGCCATCATTTTGGGAACAGAATATTATAATTATGCTCAAAGTCACCGGGTAATGCAGCAGGGTTTGCCATGCCTGGATATCGATGCATTGATCGTTTTCAAAACAGTGGCATTTTTGAATTTGAAAGATCAAAAAGATAAAGCACCCTCATCTGTGCGGGGTGAAGAAATCTCCAAGCATCGTAATGATGTATTCCGGCTTTTGACTACGGTCGTGCCTGATGATGTTGCGGAAGTATCGGCTGAAATAAAAGAAAACTTACAGCGATTTATTGAAATGTTTCCGGCAGAAGATTCGCAATGGCGGGCAATCAGACAATCACTCGGAGCAGTTGCGGATACGCCGGAAAACTATTTGCAGGTATTCAAGAGTCACTTCGCCTTGAATGTTTAAAACGCGGTGACAAAGGCGTGGGGCGGCGGTACATCTGCCGCATCTACCCATTCGGTCATCATTTCAAAGCTGG
>JAZUPS010000149.1:0-3539 GCA_045605305.1 Victivallaceae bacterium | reverse complement strand
CGTTGCTCCATTCCGGCTATCCACAAAGGTTCCAATCTGCGGCGGAATGGATTGGACGATGACAAGTTTACGATATCGGGAATCATTTTACAGTCACCTTTTTTATGAAGTTTATCCGCGTAACAAAATTGGGTTTCCGGCATTGCGGGGGCCGAATTATATGCTCTGGCAGATAAAATCAACGCCTGATCGATATTTCCGGCTTCTGAATACAATTCTGCCATGTTCAGCAAAACTACGATCGTGTACGGGGATTTTTCCGGAAAAAGAGCATATTTTTTCAATGCCGCCTGATTTCTGCCGTTTTCAGCCAAAGTTCTGGCGGCAAAGAAGAGCAAGTCAGGATTTCCCCCCGCATCGGCATTTTCCAGAAGATCGCAAGCCTCTGTTTTTGCCCCTTTTTCAAGAGCGATAAACGCTTTGCAAAATGGTTCATACAACTTGTCTCTGCTCAGAAAGAGCAGATCATTCTCTCTGCCTGAAACAGTGGCAAATTGCCAATATTCCGGTAAAAATCCAGCAGAAAAATTCTCCTGAAAGAGCTTGGATGCCAAATCAAAATCCTTTTTTCTCAGCGCCAGAATGATCTCATAACGCAACATATCTGCCGCTTTTCCCGGAAATTTCTTCTTGAATTCCCCGATAAGCCTGCCGCTTTGGATAAGATCACGCTCAAGATGATATTCGATGGCGATTTTCACCACTCCGGGATCATTGCCGAATCTTGCCAGAGCATCATTCAGCATCGGAATATTAACGGAATTGCGCTTCCGCTGGGCAAGCAGCAGGATTTTCGCAGTAAAAGCCTCTTTTTTGCGCTGATAAAGCGAAGTTGCCAAAGCAAGAAATTCAGCCTCTTTTTCCGGGAATTTCACAACTGCGTGTTTCAGAAAATCTGACAGCATATCATCTGCCCGGGATTGCAGATCGAGATGTTTCCGGTGCGAAATCAAAGCGGTGTAACTTTCCCGGATTGCCGCCAAATTCCCATCCCGGAGATCCGAGGAGAAGAAAATAAATGCCGCCAGAGGAGTATTGATATTTTTCCGCAAAGGTACAAGCAGTTCTTTCAAAGCGGCAAAATCATTTTTGGCAAAGGCGATCAATGCGTCAAAATAGAAACAGCAGAGCATGGCACTGTTTCCGGGATCATCCTGATACTGAGTCCGGAATCCGGCAATTTTTTCTGTCTTTTTGAGCAGACAATATATTTCTGCCGTCTCCAAAGCCACCAGCGGATCATGATAAGTTGACAGATATTTTTCAAAGACCGGCAATGCATTGCCAAAGGAGCGGAAATTGGCATAAAATCTTCCCAATGCCGGAGCAAAGGCAAATTCATTTTGCTCACAGGCTTTCAAGAGTGCCTTTTCAGCATCGTCGATTTTCCCTGATTGCAAATACAATTCCGCTTGAGCGGCAAGAACCTCCTGCTGCAAAAAAGCATCATCACTTTTGAAATGAAGTTGGAGCGCGGAAAGCATTTGCGGAATCGTCAAATTTTCATGCTCAAAAAGCAGAAAAGCCAATTCTCCGACCTTGTTATCGTTGCTGCGCCGCTCAAGTTGAGCCGGATATTTTTTGAAATTGCCATTCCTCCCGGCGGCATAAAGCAGAAGCTGATTCCACTTATCCGGCAGTTCCGGCTGTTGAGCAAGGAAGTTTTCCAAACGGTCAAAGTAACGGGCAAGCGCCAGACTGCGGATATACCACGCTTTATTTTCCTCACTCAAAGGATCAAGGCGGTGAGCCATGTAAGTGTAAGAGACCAGTCCCGGATAACTTTTCTGCTTTTCCGCGATTTTGCCCAGCATAATGAAAGCAGCTTCATTATCATCATCATTCTCAATGAGCTGCAGAAGTTGACTTTCAGCAAGTTCAAGGGATTTCGCATCGCCGCGCCGGAAATTGCTCTGAGCCTCTTTCAGGAGCCGCACATTTGAATAATTGAAAAAAAGCAAATACGCAGTTATACCGATAAATCCGAAGAGAATCAGTACGGATAAAATAATCAGCACAACATGCCATTTATTCCAGCGTTTCATTGCAACCGAAAAAGCGGGACATTCCGCAGAAATTATTTTGACGCGATAAGTTTTTTACGTTTTTTCAGGTAAAGTGCCGCTCCGCCGCCAATGATCAGAGTGGCAATGATTCCGGGCAAAGGCTGACCGGAAGGAGCTTTGCCGGGAGCAGGAACAGAATTTATCTTGAATACATAATACTCATGAGTTCCGTTGGAACCGATATTGCCGCCGTAAATAGCAAGAGAACCATCGACGGTTTTGGATTTTCCCCAAACGATCTCATCCGCCGCATCCTTATCCGGCTTGGAGGAGTAGTAGGTGGTTCCGGTATTGTCGGTAACATATAAACCGATCCGGTCATTTTCGCCGAAGGTGGCACTGGTACCATTGTTGAAAGAACCGGTTTCCCCGGTATCCAGATTGTACCAGCCGTAATCGGCAATCCCCTCACCGCGGTCGATAAAGTTCTCATGATCATTATCTTTGCCGCTGCGATCCAGATCAAAAGCAACTGTCGTATCAGAATCGAAAGTCAACCAAGCCTGATTTCCCTTGATATTGTACTGATAGGCAGCCAACAAAGATATTGAGCTGAAAACCAACAACGAAAGCAAAAATTTTTTCATTTGAACATCCTTTTACAAACAATAAAACCTACACCAAAAAAAATCCGCAGAAACTCCTGCTGACACAATTATAATATAACCCTGTTTTACAATAATTGCAAATTCAGTATCAATATCTTACTCTCCCCGCCACGGATAAAATACCTCACCCTCGCCGTTGCTCCAGATGCGATGACGCATATCTCCGGCATGAAGACGGAAGGCATCTTCAAGAATGATAAAAGGTTTATCGTTCAAAGTTTTTCCTTTCCCATAATAAAAAATCTGATGATTCAAGGTGTTGTCATCCAAAGTTCCGGGAAAAGCTCCCCCGTTTTTTT
Source organism: Victivallaceae bacterium (assembly GCA_045605305.1). Lineage (GTDB taxonomy): Bacteria > Verrucomicrobiota > Lentisphaeria > Victivallales > Victivallaceae > UBA1784. Next base: position 566 of record JAZUPS010000149.1, on the reverse strand, counting down.
CCGCATAAAGCTCAATGGTACAATAAACCTGCCGGAGCATCGCCGCACAGCGGGCGCGTCTGCCATATTCTGCCGGACGGCAAAGGCAGGAAAAAAGCACCCACAGTAATACGAACAACACAAAAATCAGTAAAATATATTTATACCATTTTTGCAATTTCCCCTCCAATTTCAACACCAGCAATACCGCACCGGAAAGAATAACCGCACCGCCAATATATGTATAAGGTGAATTTTGATGACAATTCAGCGCCAGAAATTCCTCTATCGGGAAATAGATTTTTTCCGGCAAATCATCATCCAGTCTCTGCCATGCCGGATAAGCCGGAGCAGAGAAAAACAACATCCAGAAAACCGACAGCAAAATTCCCAAGAGCAATATGATCCGCGTTTTGATTTTATTGGTATGCCACGCTTCATATTTCTTGTATATTATTCCCCGGTTATCAGATAGCAGTTGCTCCCTTTGGCGAGAATGGGTATTTTCACTCGTCGGAGCCAAAGGTGAAGAGCAACTGCTTGACAGATTCCCAAAGTTATGCTACGGTAACATGTGTGTGATTCCG
>JAZUPS010000148.1:0-15863 GCA_045605305.1 Victivallaceae bacterium | reverse complement strand
ACCTCTCACAACAGGCGGTCGGCCGTCTGGTCAAACCGGCAGGTTTTGAGTTCCCCGAAGGTACTCCGCTTCCGGAAATCCTGAAATTGGTGCAGAAAGCCCGCAGTGAAAACGATCCCCGTGCTTCGGCTATTTACCGTTCCGTCGGTGTCTATCTGGGATATGCGATCGCGCACTACGCCGACTTCTACGAGTTGGAAAACCTTCTGCTGCTGGGACGTGTTTCCAGTGGTAAAGGCGGCGACGAAATCATCAATGAAGCTGCCCGGGTTTTGAAAGAGGAGTTCCCCGAACTCAATGTCACCATCCATATTCCGGATGAGACTTTCAAACGCCACGGACAGGCTGTGATCGCCGCCTCTCTCTGAAGCGTAAAGATCAACAAGGCTGTTGCATCAAAGCAACAGCCTTGTTTTTTTACGCGGAAGCAATATAAAAAGGAGTGCCGCTTTTGGCGACAGCCCCGGATCAAAAATTTTCACCATTACTTGATCATCTTGGCATCAAGAGTTTTGATGGTGATGTCATTGAGCTGATTTACCCGGATCACCGGAACCACGGCGGCAACTGGCATCTTGCCTTTGGGGGTTTTCACCGTCACTTCGGGGAACTTATCCAACTTGCCATTGACCTTCACCTGAACCCAAACCGTACCGATCCAGTTGCGTTTTTTGCCGTAGAGGTGAAGACCGATGCTGACGGCGTTCTTTCCGGAAATTTCTCCGGTGAACTGGAATTTATCCCCGTCTTTGGCAGAGACCATGGTGCTGACCAATTCAGCCAGCTGTCCGCGGCCGGTACACAGCTGCAAACCGTTATCGGTCATCTGACACTTTACGGCGCGGGCATAAGGCATATATTTCCACCCGGCAACAACGGGAGCAGCTTTGACATTTTCCGCATCCAGACCGCCTTTGACTCTGGCGCTGATGGAGTAAACTTTCACCGAACCGGAGTAGCAGGAAAGGAAGGGCAGAGCGAAGAAAATATCCTCTTTTTCGATTTTGACCGTTTTGCGGATGGTTTCGCTCTCTTCGGCATCGACCCGGGTCATTTTTGAACCGACACCGTTGCGCCAGGTGTGGGATTTATTGTACAAATGAGCGCCGAGTTCGATATTTCCGGCGCCGGAAACTTCTGCGGTGATCTCAACTTCCGCTCCGGAGTAGACGGGGATTTTCTTATCCGGAGACATCTGGATGCGAACTTTTCCGGCAGGAGTCAGAGTGTAAACCCCATCCTTTTCCACCACCTCTTCCGGCTTGGAATTGCCGTTGAATGACATTTTCGGGGCGGGGGCGGCAACTGCGGCAGCTGCCGCCGCCGCAACCAACATTGCAATAAGTTTTTTCATTTTATATCGTTCCTTTATTTACAGAGGTAATTTCAAAACTCCTCAACGGTATAGAATATACCACATAAATCGTGATTTGTCAAAAAATATTTTTCCATACCCTGCAAGAGAAATCGCGATACCGCAACTGCAAACAGCCGGGGTACCGCGATATTTATAAAACCAGCTTATTTTGCCAGATTTTCGCTGAGCAATTCACCGATCTGATCGCGTACCTGGTACATCAGCACCGGATCCTGACTCATTTCGGCATTTTTCGGAGCAACTTTATTGATCAATGCCTCGAACTCTGCCTTTTTGGAAGCGGGAAGAAGTTTTTTGGCAAGCATGAACATATTGAAGTCCTCCATACCGTCGCGGAAATATTCCAGACGGGCAGCATAGACCGGCTTTTCATATCCGGGATAGAGGATCCAGGTCAAGCCGTTTTTCTCAAATGAGCCGTACTTCCAGTTGAAGTCCATGCTCCACTGCAAAAATCCGGTAAATCCGTAGGTAAAGCACTGCCAGACGGTCAGACGGGGGACATTGGGCGGCACGTCGGTGGCGAAGGTGATACCATTGAGGTAGATCCACAATTCTTTGCCGTCGGCGAGAGCTTTTTCGGCAACTTTGGCAGTTTCCGCGCCCCACCATGAACCGACTCCGCCGGTCACGATGATGTCGTTGTACTTCAACACCTGCGGATCGGGAGCCGCCACGGTCAGAGCCTTGACCCCGGGAGCATATTTGCGCACCATATTCATGGTTTTGGCAAGAGCATCATAGTGACCGCCGGTCATTTCGTCCCAGATGTAGAGGAAGGAGCGCTCCACCAGACCTTTTTCTTTAAGCTGACGGTAGGAACTTTTGAGGTAGTTGACAAACTTCTCATCGAACTCCGGAGAATCGATCATCAGACGGAGGAAGTTGACCGGCTTTTTCGGGTTCCAGTCCCAGGCACCGAGGAAGACGTAGGGGACAGCGAACATGGAGTAGTTGTACTTTTTGATCGCCCGTTCCGCCAGTTCAAAGTTATCGGGCAAGCGGAGTTCTTTGCCGTCAAAGTACTGGCGCAGTTCTTTCTGACCGCCGGAGTAAACAGTGGTGCACCAGCCGTATTCCGACATTCTTTTCATCACCTGGTCCCGGTGTTCCTGAGGAGAGCTCCACAAAAGACCGTAAGCGGTATATTTGGAAACTTTGGGCAGTTCAAAACCCCAGACCTTCACCGTCACCGGGATTTTGCACTCTTCGCCGTTGATACGCAAAGCGACCGCGCCTTTGTAAACTCCTTTGGGGGTTCCGGAGGGGATGAAAAAGGTAACGTGCATAATGGTATTCTGCCCGGCTTTGAGTTTGGCAGGCAGAGCATCTTCCAGAGGGATAAGTTTATCGGGATAACGGGTCTCACCGTAGAAAACCGCCCGGGGAGCAGCGACCTTCTGCACGCCGAGGATATTGGCGTAGAAGTTGTTCCCGGCGATCTTCGCACCGGAGTCGGAAACCAGATCGGTGAATGAGACCTTTTCCAGTTTGGCGGCCTTTTCCGGATTAAAAACGATCTGGGTGGATTCCCGCTCATTGGCGGCGGCAGACAAATTGATTGCCGCGGCACTCTTTGTGGGCAGTTCCATAGCGGGGTAGACCCGTTTGGTGGTGATTTCGCTCCAGACTTTCACCCCGGGGACAGAGGGGAGCAATGCGGCAAGTTTTGAAGGATAACGGTAAACATTATCCAAAGCTGCGGCAGAAAATTTTGCCGGTTCCACCTTCATTTTCTTCGCCAGAAGCCGGGCAGCCTCTTTGTGGGCATCGGTCAATTCCGCGCCGTCAAGCAGCTGGAAGAAAAAGCGCATACCGGTCTTTTCCCCTGCTTTGTGGAAGTCGTATGCCCAGCGGTAAATATGCTGAAAACTCATGGTTCTGCACCATGCTTTGGCACTGCCGTGGCTGTAATTGGGCATCACGCCCATTTGGTGACCGTACTTCAAAGGCGCATTGAGGTCAACGAGGAGAAGCACAGTTTTGTTGCGCGCAGGCATGTGCAGGAAAAACGCCATTGATTTGCCGGTATCTTTGAGGGACGTAACAGAGACACCGGAGGTAAAATTCTCAAGTTTACCGTCATCGAAAGAGATTTTTTCCACCTCTTTGCTCAAGCGCATGATGGGGAAGTTGAGCCGGGCGATCTCCCGGTCATCTCTGGCGGTGACGATATATTCAAAGCGCACGGCATCGGAGTCATCGAAAAACTCCACTTCCCGCAGAATATCGAAGTCCACGTTGCCGGAGTAAGATTTGATCAGATTGCCTTCGACCTCAGACTTCTGAACTTTCCAGTTGGCTTCGGATTGATCCTGATAGATATGTTCGGTATTGCCGGAGCGGCCGTGATACCAGATGAGGGATTCGATAACGATGCTGAATGCCTTGCCGTCATCGCCCTTGCCGGTCATGGAAAAGACCTGACCTTTTTTCTCCCAGAGGTAGGGGGAAAGTTTACCGTTGGTGGCGCTGATCGAGCCGCCGCGCCTGACGATGTTTGCCGCAAAAAGCGGAACTATCGCCGCGGCGGCAAGGAACAGAAAGATTTTTTTCATTGCTTTTCTCCTTTATTTTTAAGGTATTGCACCCTGTTTTCAAAGACAATACGCCCCTGCTTCATCCCGGATAGAGAAATCCGGAATAATCGTTTATGATGAATTTTTTGCGGGGTGGATGATGCTTAATCGACCAGCATCACGTCGCCGGGAACTATGGAACGGTGAATTATTCCACAGTAATTTTTTCAGAACTGGTATTGCCAAATAATCCCCATGTTGCAGGAGTTCTGGCATTTCCTCCGGGAGTAGCTTCTTCTACAACGACCTCATCGGTTGAATCGACATGCCCTTCTGCGTAAAGAATATTTATTCTGTTGTTATGCCGGGGGGCAACTACACATGGGGCGCCACTGCGATACAAAGATTCATTATATGCCGAAGAATAGTAAACCCAGTTCGGCAAAGCATTTCCGGCAGTTCCATTGTGCTTGCCGCCACCGTCAAGTGCCTGTATCGCAGTCGATGCACGGGTCAATCTGCCTATTTTTTGAAAGTTCAACCAGTTATTGGCGGCATAAGCAGTGAAATAAACATCTGTTCCGCCGTCAATATTTTTTCCAGAAATTCCACAAGTTGAAGCAAGCGGTTCAGACGGACAAATAAATATTCCTGAATTTGCTTCCATATCCACCCACGCAGAACTGTCATTATATGACAAACCCAAGTGAGGTTTCAGCGCCGTAACAAAACCGACAATATTGGTACTGTTCAAAATACTTTTGCTTCCGGCAGAGGGAATGTAATCATCATTGGCATCGGCATAAAACGCGTAACCATTGCCGATCTGTTTGAGGTTGTTGATACAGCTTGCAGCACGACCGCGCTCACGGGCGCTGTTCAGAGCCGGGAGCAAAATCGCCGCCAGAATAGCGATGATCGCAATTACAACGAGAAGTTCAATAAGAGTGAAGCTCAAGAGCTTCACTCCAGCACGCTGGAGTGAATGATTTTTCATTGTCGCATACCTTTCCTGATCATAATTTATATATAGTATCTCGAACCTGATTTAAATATAAACAAAACGGCTGCAAAATGCAACTTTTTCCCCGGGTTTTTACTCAAAAACTTGTACTCTTGTATCTTTTTCTCCTGTATTTGATCATTTTTCCATTTGGTTGCAATTAACCCATTGGTCAATTAAATATAATACACAAATCCCCTTAATTCAATAGCCGGAAAGAAAAAAATTGAAAAATTTTTCAGTTTCGGTAAGTGATTACCGCTATGCCGCAGGTTCCGGTGATATTACTTCCGCGTTATCACCAGTTCCGGGGGGATGGCGGAAACAAATTCGGGGCGGCTCTGACGGGGAAACAGAGCAAGATAACGCTGCAATTCAGTGTAAAAGGTATCGTATTTCTGCCGCAGCATGGCGATATTCGGCACGGAAAGCAGATGTTCCCGGTACTCAAAAAGCAAGATTCGGCAGCTCCCGTCTGCCGCGATGCCGCTTTTCTGCGCCCATGTTACCACCGGTTCGGCAAGTTCCGAGGATAATACCGCGATTTTCACCGGGCAGTGACGGAAAATTTTCTGCAAAATTTCCGGTTCAGCTGCCAACTCATCCGGAGAGGTGAAAAAGGTGTTTGCCTCCGTCAAAAGTATCCCCTTTTCCGCACACGCCCGGTAGAATGAAAGCATCCTTGACTCCTGATAAGGGCGCGCTATCCCCGGCTTGCGGGAAACGATCACCAGCGGTGCGGCAAAATCCTTTTCCAGAAACTCCACCGCCTCCCGGAACCCCGCCAGCGTATCCGTATAAATACGGTCAAATCCGTCAAATTCCCGGTTGATTATAAGCTGCGGCACATTCCTCGCCCGCAGACAATTCATCAGCGACAGCAATTCATAACCGGGATTGATGTAAACCAGCAGCGCCCCGGGCGCACAGAGTGCCTCATACTCCGATTCCGCCCGCTCTTCCGGAATCATTTCCACCGGCAGACCGATATCCACCGAATTGAGCAAAAGGCACGAAAGCGCCTGACGGAAACTTTTGGCATCGTAGGGAGCGATCACGTTGAGCCGGGTGATCTGATGCTCTGCCCCGCCGCCCCCCGTGCCGGTGACATAAGTCCCCTGCCCCTGACGGCCGGCAAGCAGACCTTCGGCGATCAACTCCGCCACCGCCCTTTCAATCACACTGCGGGAACAGTGAAAGCGGCGCATAAGCTGATTGCGCGAAGGTATCTTACTGCCCGGAACAAGTTTATTTTCCCGTATGTCCCGGCTGATCGCCTCCCGCACCAGATCTTTTTTCCTCAGCATGAACGCCCTTCCTCCCGGGATTTATCCGGATATTACGGCAACCGGCTCAAATCAGCGGCGATATTCACCGCCTCATTCAGCACCACATCACCGGAACTTTTCTGACTATCCTGCTCCATCAGCAGTTTTTCCGCTTCCGCGGTGATCTTTTTCTCCTGATTGTACTGAGCGTAACGGGTCTGCTCATTCAAAGAGACCGTTTTGCGGTCACGCATGGTGCGGTAGAGTTCGATCTGACGGATAAATGCCTGATAACGGGCATCTTTAGCAACTCTTTGAGCCGATTTCTGCTTGAGAACGGCGATTTTTTCATCCAGTTTTTTATCCCAGATCCGTGTCCGTGCCGGGGCAATGGAGTCCCAGGGCAGATGATTGTCAAGGAAAATTTCCCCCACCTTCATCTCCTCCGTCAAAGAGGGCAGACGGATATCCGGAGCAATCCCCAGCTGCTGAACCGAACTGCCGCCGGGACGGAAGAACATGGCGATTTCAAATGTCACCGAACCAAAGGGCTTTTTATCCCCGAACCACAAATTGTAACGGCGGTCAAGTGACTCCACGCGCAAAACTGTCCCCTTGCCGAAAGTGCGGCTGTCACCAACTACCACCGCCCGTTTGGCATCCGCCAGCGCTCCGGTGAAAATTTCAGCGGCTGAGGCGGAAAGTTTGCTGGTCAACAACACCAGCGGCCCGGCGTAACTGATATTTTCCGACGGGTCACGCTCCTGGGAAAGTCCATCCTTGCTCCGCACCTGCACCACCGTGCCGCCGGGCAGGAAAAGACCGGAAAGCACCACGGCATCCGGCAGACTGCCGCCGCCGTTGCTCCGCAGGTCGATCACCACCGCCGCCACCGACTTTTTCCGGAAATCCTCCAGAATTTTCAACACATCCGTACTGGCGCGTCTGCCATTGACATCGCCCCGCATGGCGGCATCAAAATCCATGTAAAATGAAGGCAGCGTGATCACTCCCACCTTTACTCCGTCAATTACTTTCACCTCCCCTTTTGCCGCTCCGGCAGTCAGATTCACCTTGTCCCGCACGATCAAAACTTTGCGGCTTTTGCTGGAGGTGTCAGAAAGTATTTCCAAAGTAACTTTGGTTCCCTTTTCGCCCCGGATGAACTGTACCGCCTGACTGACCGGCATATCCACCAGATCGGTGGTTTCGCCGTTTTCCTGAGTAACGGAAACGATCCGGTCATTCACCTTGAGCTGTTTGGAAAGCGCCGCCGGTCCCCCCGGAACCAGTTCCACGATCTTGATGTAACCGTCTTCACTGGTCAGCGTCGCCCCGATACCGGAAAGAGACAGGGACATATTGATCTCAAAATCTTCGCTGATCTTCGGCGCCTGATAATCGGAGTGCGCTCCGTAAGCCCGCGCCATGGAGTCCAGAAGCAGACCGAGAATATCCACTCTTTCGCGCTTTTCAATGGCGTTGCTGATGTCCCGGCGGCGCTGAAGTATCCGCTGTGCCGGAGTTTTTTCCGGACGTTTGGCAATATTATCCTCCTTTTTTTCCTCTTTGCGCTCCTCTTTTTCAATACGCGCATTGAGGCGGAATGTCAACAGCTCATTTTTGATCTGCTTTCTCCACAGCTCTTTCATCGCCTTTTCATCCGCCGGACGGGGCTGTTTATCTCCATCGAGAACAAATGTCTCATCCACAGTGAAATCCATTTCTGTTTTCAGCAGTTCACCGGTAAAATTCCGGTACTCCGCGTAACGCTGACGGTAAAGTTCATAAACCTGAAAGGCAAACTCATATTCACCATACTGCAGCAGCTGCCCGATGCTCTTCCGGTAATGCTCAAATTTTTTCACATCCTGTGCGGTAAAAAACATCCGCATGGGGTCAAGAGTGTCGAAGTATAAATCAAATATCCGGCTTGAAAGTTCCGGGGTCATGGCAGCTCCGGAGTAGTGGTTGCGGTCAAGAAGACGCGCCGTCATCGAAGAAATTTTGCGGAAATCCCCCGGCTGGTAAGGGTCGCGCAAAACCTGAATTTTGCCATTTTTCCCACTCTTTACCGCCGCCAGATCAAAATTACCGGAATCAGCACCGCAAAGGAATAATGCCAGCACCAGTGCCAGCAACATCAGCAAAAGTGAACTTTTCTTAAACACAGTAACTACCTCTCCATATTATAGAATATAAGCTCTTTCAAAAGTTTTTCAACTCTTCAGCGCCGTATCGCCGTCGTCGCGCGGATATATCGCAAAAGCGCCGAAGCTCCCGGATTGCTCTCCCTGCCGAAAAATGACCGGTAAGAGAAAAATGCCGCGCCTGATATATCTCTGCGCATCCGGTTGAAACGCATCTGATTGACCAACTCATTCGCCTGCCAGCTGCGCCCGTTGTACGCCGCCATGCCGATATAGAGCTTGACCCGCGTACCGCTCACACACTGACACCACCAATCCGCAAGCGCCGCGTATGCCGCCACTTCATGACCGAAGTGCCAGTATATCTGCGGAGCAATGTAGTCCACATAACCGTTTTTCACCCACAACCGGGTATCAGCATACAAATCGGAGTAGGTCTGCTTGCCTCCGGTCAGAGAACCCAGCGGATGAGAATTTTTATTCGCCCAGATACCGAAAGGACTTACACCGAAACGCACCCGCCGTCTCTGGGTCAGATTTATCCGGGAGATGGTCTGTTTTATCCGGAAAATCAGTGAATTGGTGTTGCTCCTGCGCCAGTTATCCAGGGACAATTTCCGGGGATTGTATGCCCGGAAACTTGCCGCATCCTCATTCCCGAGTCTCTCATAAGGATAGAAATAATCATCAAAATGAACCGCATCCACCGGATAACGGCGCACCACATCCGCCACCACCGCCGCCAGATGGTCGATCACCTGGGGGTTGCCGGGGTCAAGAAAGAGCTGATTCCCGGCAGGATTTCTTTTGCACAACACCCAGTCAGGCCTCTGACGGGCAATATTCCCCGGAGCAAGAGTTGCCAGATAAGCCGCTTTGCTTCTGGGCGTATTGCCGACGACCCGGTAGGGATTGAACCAGGCGTGAAACTCCATTCCCCGCCGGTGAGTCTCCCGGATCATAAAGGCAAGAGGATCAAAATTATTCCCCAGATGCGCCCCCTCAACTCCGGTCATCCACCGTGACCACGGCGCCAGACGGGTGGGGTAAAAAGCATCGCAGTTGGAACGGATCTGAAAGATCACCGCTGTAAATCCGGCAGCTTTGGCATTATCCAGAAGTTTACAGAAGTCCCGCTGGTAAGCAAAGGCACTCTTGTGGATGGGGAAGTCGATATTTTCCACCACCGCCACCCAAATCCCCCGGAACTCATCCGCCCGGGGACGGTAATCGCGCAACTCAATGGCAGAAGAGTTGAATTTACCGGCATAACGAACCGGACGGAGGCGGCTGTCGCGCACCACTTCCGCCGAAAAGAGCATGGTCATGCTCAAAATGGTCATAAGCAAGGTAAATATTTTCTTCATCATCAAAATCCGATTCTTAAATCAATTCACTGAAATCCGGTTTTTCTTCCGGACGGCGCCCTCTGCCGCCGCGGCGGCGGGGACGCTTCTTTTCATACCCTTTTTCCCGCTTTTTCTCCCGCCGGGCGGGATTGTCGGAACGGAACTCCCGGGGATCTTTGCCCCGGGGAAAACGTTTTTCCAAACCGGAAACATCCTCCTGAGCTGCAAGATGGCGGATAATCAGCAGTTCCCGGGCATGAGCGTAGGATTTGTGGCGCATGAAAATCGGTATTTCACCCTCATCCGCATGTTCCAAAGCGCTGAGAGTGAATAAAACCCGCACTGCCGCCTCCCGGACTTTCACCATCAGCACCAGCGGAGTGAAAACCTGATTTACTGCTTCATGAAGCGCATCCTGCAAATACTCATTTTGCTTATCCCAATATTTTTCCGCCGGATCACCCAGTTTTTCAGCGGCAAAGGGCAGAACTGCCGCCGCCAGCGCCAGAGAAAGACTGTCCCGATAAAGTTTTGCCTCCACCCGGCAGCTGCGCTCATAAAGCATATCCAAAGCCGCTTTCTGCGCCGGAGTTCCCCAGTTTTCCGCTAAAAATGGCAGAAAGAAGGGGAGCAGACCATAGTCAAAAAAGACCTCAAGATGGCGGTCACAGCTGGTGGATTTGAGAATTTTTTCCAGTTCCAGAGACAATCTTCCCGGTGAAGCATGACGGAAAAGGGCAAGAGAGTCAAAAAGCGCATTTTCCGTTGCCGCATCCAGAGAAAAATCGAACTGCGCCACCAGTTTCAGCGCCCGGAGCATCCGCACCGGGTCTTCCTCAAAACGCAGAGCCGGTTCACCGATCGCCCGCACCGTGCCGGAAGCAATATCCTGCATCCCCATACCGGTGTGATCGATCAACTCTCTTTTCACCGGGTCGTAAAAGAGGGCATTGACCGTAAAATCCCGGCGGAAAGCATCTTCCACCGATGTGCCGTAATCATTATCCGAAATGATCATATTATCCGGCATCTGACGGAATTTTTCATTGCGACTCTCCCCGGCACTTGCCGAAGGAGCCCGCCGGAAGGTGCTGACCTCAAAAAGTTCCCGGTCGACCGTCACATGGGTCAGACGGAAACGTTTGCCGATGATCCGCGCCCGCCGTCTGCCGAATACCTGCCGAACCTCTTCGGGAGTGGCAGAGGTGGATATGTCAAAGTCCTTGGGCTCCCGGTGCATAAGCAGATCCCGGATAGCTCCGCCGACAATGTAACTTTCAAACCCGGCAGCCTGCAATTCCGATACGACAGTGTATGCGCCGCGGGAGATAGCAAAATCATACTCCATTACATACTCCTGACATCCCGCTGGATAATGGTATCCACGCACTCCAATTCCGGATCAAGGAAAGGATAATCGGCATTGTAGTGCAAGCCGCGGCTCTCTTTTCGTTTCAGCGAAGAATCGATGATCAACTCCGCCACGGTGGCAATATTCCGCAGCTCCACCAAATCGGCGGTAACGATAAAATCCCAGTAATATTTTTCGATCTCTTTGCGGATAAGTTTTATCCGGTTTTTCGCCCGTTCCAGACGTTTGCTGGTGCGGTAGATGCCCACATAGTCCCACATGAAACGGCGGATCTCATCCCAGTTGTGGGCGATCAAAATTTGTTCATCGGAGTCGGTGGCGTTTCCGGTAGTCCAATTCATCGCCTTGCGGATATCCGGATGAATGGCATTGAGGGAGTCAAAACGCTGTTCAATATCCTGCGCCATTGCCCGGGGGATGACCATAGCTTCAAGCAGACTGTTGCTTGCCAGACGGTTAGCACCGTGAAGCCCGGTACATGCCGCTTCTCCGGCGGCATAGAGACCGAGGATACTGGTAGCGCCGCAGGTGTCGGTTTTGATACCGCCGCAGACGAAGTGCGCCGCAGGAACCACCGGAATAAGATCCTTTGCCATATTGATCCCGGCTTGCAGACACTGAGCGAAGATGTTGGGAAAACGGAGTTTAAGCATCTCTTCGCTGTGATGACGGATATCCAGATAAACACACTCTTCACCGGTGCGTTTCATTTCGGAGTCGATGGCTCTTGCCACCACATCCCGGGGAGCAAGGCTCTGCATGGGGTGATATTTCTGCATGAACTCCACCGGTTCGGCATCCCGTTTTTCCCGGCACTTCAAAACTGCGCCTTCGCCCCGGAGAGCTTCGCTGATGAGGAAGGAGCGGATTGTCGGGTGGTAGAGGATGGTCGGGTGGAACTGGATGAACTCCATATTGGCGATCTTCGCCCCGGCACGGTAAGCCATAGCCACGCCGGAACCGCATGCCACATCGGGGTTGCTGGTGTAGAGGTAAACTTTTCCGGCGCCGCCGCAGGCGATGGTGGTGGTGGCTGCCAGAGCGGTAAAGATTTCGCCGTCATTGATATTCAGCACATAACAGCCGAAACAGCGGTTATGACCGGGCAACCCGAGTCTTTTGCTGACGACGAGATCGATGGCGATATGATTTTCAAAGACGGTGACATTGGGCGTCTGGCGGATGGTTTCCACCATGACCCGTTCCAGTTCAGCGCCGGTGATGTCTCCGGCATGGAGGACGCGCCGCTTGTGGTGTCCGCCCTCTCTGCCGAGGTCGAAAGCATCGGGATCGTCTTTGTGGCCCAGCTCTCCTCTGGTGGTGAATTTTGCCCCCAGAGCGATAATTTCCTCAATGGCGGCGGGCCCGGCTTCAACGATTTCGCGGACAGCTTTTTCGTCGCACATTCCGGCACCGGCGGTAAGGGTATCGGCGACATGCTCATCGAATGAATCCAGTTCATCCATTACGCAGGCGACGCCGCCCTGAGCGAAACGGCTGTTGCACTCATCGATTTCCCGTTTGGTAAAAACCGCCACACTTCTGCCGCTTTTGGCGAGATGCCAGGCGCAAGTCAAACCGGCAAGCCCGCTGCCGATAACGATATGATCAAATTGTTTGATTTCGTGGTTTTTCATCTTTTCCCGCAATCCTTTCTCCGGGCGCATGATTTTCCGCTGAAGGCGGAAAAACCCACTCCCGTCTGTCTGCGAACATCTTCAATACTGATATATAATATATATCCGCTATCATCAAAATACCAGAAAATATTCAGCGCTCAGAGATTTTTTACGGTTCTTTTTTTCACTTTTTTCTCCGCTTTGGCAGCGAAACAGATAAAAAAGCAGACTTCCCCGCATTTTTTTTGATTTTTTTTGCATTTTCAAGTTGACAAAATCAAAATCACGGCTATATTATATGACATAACGAAACGCTCCGGCATAGCTCAATGGTAGAGTAGGTGGCTGTTAACCACTTGGTTCCTGGTTCGAGCCCAGGTGCCGGAGCCATTTTTATTTTAAACGAATTTTCCCTTCTTTCAGGCAGAATCCCTCTTAAACACGCAAAATTGCTGTATTTTGCCTCCTTTTAGTATTTTGCGTTCTTTTCCATTATTTTTCGACTGTCGGAGGATTCATTCGTCCCACATTCGTCCCCCGCTTGATACTGTACACCCGGAAAAATGGGAATGCAAGTAAAAAAAAGCAAGGGCAGATTGTGTAAGCAATCTGCATTTTTTGTGCCATGAGGGAGGAGTCCCGGCAAGATGGGATATACGGCCTGTACAAAAGTACAGTTTCACGGAAATTCTTTTGCCGCCTGAGCGAGAAACTCTCTGATTTTTATGTGTTGGGGACAGACCTTTTCGCACTTGCCGCAGCCGATACATTTGGCGGCACGCGCTTTGCCGGGAACAACCACCGACCAATGCTCCTTATTCACCGCCGCCGGATGGTTGTTGTACAAATAGAGCATATTCATCGCATCGAATGTACCGGCAATACCGATATTTTCCGGACACTCTTTAGCACAGTAGTTACAGGCGGTACAGGGGATCATCTTGCTGGATCGGAGCATCACGGAAGCCCGGTCAACAAGGGCTTTTTCCTTTTCATCGAACTCCCGGAAATCTGCCATAAATGAGAGATTATCCCGCATCTGCTCCAACGTACTCATGCCGCTTAAAACGGTCATCACTCCCGGCAGAGAAGCGGCGAAACGGATCGCCCACGAAGCGCAGGAACGTTCCGGATCTGCCGCTTTCATCAGCGAAGAGATATTTTCCGGCGGCGCAGCAAGCAAACCACCTTTGACCGGCTCCATCACGATCACCGGTTTGCCGTATTTACGCGCAACTTCGTAACAGCGGCGGCTCTGGACTTTCTCATCCTCCCAGTCGGCATAATTTATCTGCAGCTGAACGAACTCCATTTCCGGATGATCCTGCAATATCTTTTCCAACTCATCGGCAGTTGAGTGAAAGGAAAATCCCAAATGACGGATCAGCCCTTTTGCCTTCTGCTCCAAAGCGAAATCCCACAATTTGAAATCATCGAAAATGCGGGTGCGGTTCTCTCCGAGGTTGTGGAGCAGATAGTAATCAAAATACCCGGCTCCGGTACGGGAAAGGGAGTCATAAAATTGCTGAAGAGCATCCTCCCGGCACTTGCATTTGCTCCAGGGGGCAAGTTTGGTGGCAAGCAGGAACTTTTCCCGGGGATAGCGCTCCACCAGTACTTTACGGGTGACATCCTCACTGCCGGGATAGATCCATGCGGTATCAAAATAGGTACATCCGGCGGAAATAAATTCATCGACCATCTTTTCGATTTGAGGGACCTCGAAGCCATTTTCATTCTGCGGCAGACGCATCAATCCGAAACCGAGTTTTTTGCATTTGTCCAATTCTGACATAACTTTTTCTCCCGAAAGTGATTGTTTTTTAAAATTAATATAAAACCAGTTCGGCTTTTTTTCAAATTTCTTTCCTCAAAGCTGCCGCAGAGAATAATTTTTGTTTATAAATTACCGGGAAAGGTATGAGCAGGTTGAAAAATTTGCAAAGCGGTGATATATTACCATAATTGTATATTTAACAGCAGTATCTTTAATATATATAAAGAAAGGCAAATCTACATGAAGCAGATCGCAGAAAGTTTGACAGCTTTCCTCGGCAAAGGTGAAGCTGTACTCAAAGAAAAGGTTTTGAAAAGTTCCGGCAGTGTCACGGTTTATCCGGATTCACTCCACACCTGCGGCAAAGCAGTGATCCTGATGTGCCGGGATGATGAGAAAAAATATTTGCTCACCATCGCCGCCGGAGAACGGGATATTCCGGAAGGTTTTGAAGGTGAAAAGATCATTTTGGCAGACAAAAGCATCCTTCTCAAAGGAGAATTGAGCGAAAAGAATGCCGCCGCGCTGCGCCGTCACTTCCCCTGGACTGCCCCCAAAAGCCTCCGCAACGAGCGCACCACCGTCGGTTGCGGCGACCGTCTCGGTCTGGCGACCACCGGTCATTTGCGGGCGGCGAAAAAAGTTCAGGTCTCCCCGGTGCTTGCCCAGCAATCCATCCGCGAATTGACCATGACCGGCAGAACCTTCCGCAACGTGGTCGATGATGCCTGTTTTCTGGTCTTTGCCGAAGATTACCGCAAAGGTTACGGTGCCGACGGCGACCACCTGAAAACCATGAAAGATATCGACACCGCCCTTGCCGCCGGTATGCCGATGATCACCCTTGACCTTTCCGATGTGATGAATGCCGCCGCCGGTGACTGGGAAGAGGCAAAAATCGATGAGGCTTTTGCCGGAATGGATGCCGCGGTCAAAGATGTGGTCAACAGCGAATACGCCGACAAAGAGTTCGTTCTCAACGAGAGTGTCACCGTCAGGATCGACGCCCTTACCGCCAAACGCTGTGCGGTGATGTACACTGCCGCGCTGGATTTTGCGGAAAAGGTCTATCAGCACTTGAAAGCCGCCCGGGGCGATGAGTTCGATCTGGAAATCAGTATCGACGAAACCAGCAGTCCCACCCTGCCCAGCCACCACCTCTACATCGTGCGTGAATTGCGCCGCAAAGGAGTGGAATTCAGCTCCCTTGCCCCCCGTTTCATCGGTGAGTTCCAGAAAGCGATCGACTACATCGGCGATCTGGCGGAGTTCGACCGTCAGTTCAAAGTCCACGCACTGATCGCCCAGAACTACGGCAACTACAAAATCTCCGTCCACTCCGGCAGTGACAAATTTGCCGTTTATCCGACCGTCGGCAGAGAGACCAAGTCGGATCGTAGCCATGTCGTTCTGTGAGCCAAGGAGTTG
>JAZUPS010000147.1:0-9876 GCA_045605305.1 Victivallaceae bacterium | reverse complement strand
GGCATACTGCTGGTGTTGCAGATGATGATGGAACGATCCATCAGTGATCTGCCGGTACGGGGGTCGGTCAGGTCGGGATATTCCCGGAGAATTTCCACCACCTCTCCGGCACGTTCACCGCAGGCGGCGATGACCACCACGTCTGCTTCCGCATTCTGGCTGATGGCGTGCTGAAGAACAGTTTTGCCCGCGCCGAAGGGGCCGGGGGTGCAGAATGTTCCGCCGGTGGCAACGGGGAAAAAGGTGTCGATGGTGCGCTGACAGGTGATCAACGGCGTTTCCGGCAGCAGTTTTTCCGCGTAATCGCTGATGGGAATTTTCACCGGCCAGTGCTGGGTCATGGTGATGTTGAGTTTGTTACCGGCGGCATCCACGGCGACTGCCATAGTATCGTCGATCTTGTAATCTCCTTCAGCAGTAACTGATTCAAGGGTGTAACTCCCCGTCCAGCGCATGGGAACCATGATGTAGTGCTTGATCACACCTTCCATGACAAAACCGATGCGGTCGCCGGGAACAACGGTGTCACCGGCTTTGGCGACGGGGGTGAAGTGCCAGATTTTTTCCCGGTCAAGCGCCCGGAGATAGATTCCCCGCTGAAGGAAGAATCCGGATTCTTCCGCCAGAAGCGGCAGGGGGTTCTGCAGACCGTCATAAACCTGAGTGAGCAGTCCGGGGCCCAGCTCCACGCTGAGCAGTTCACCGGTAAACTCCACCATGTCTCCGACTTTGAGACCGTTGGTGCTTTCAAAAACCTGCAAATCGGCGTATTTGCCGCGCACGCGAATGACTTCGCACTTGATTCTGGCATCGCCTACTGCGGCGTAAGCCACTTCGTTCTGGATGATTCTGCCGGAGTATTCAACGGTGATCATATTGCCGTTGACACCGACGATCGGTTCCAATATTTTCTCCTGCTCCATATTGTAAATGCTCCTTGAAAGGGATTATGGTTCGTTAAAGTTTGCCGCGAGTTTTTCCAGAGCGGCCTCAAAATTTTCCCGCCCGGAATTTTCATCCCGTCCGGAGTATTTCCGGAGCAGAGCGAGACGGATGCGGTAGATGCACAGATATTCAAAGTCCATTTCGTGACCGGTTTCAAGGTCATCGAGTTTTCGCCAGACGGCGGCATCGACGATCCGCTCCCTTTCAAGGGGAGTTGCGGAAACGGCGGCGCTGAGGGCGTAATCGATTTCCCCGTAAAATTCATCCGGTTCAGCGAAACTGGCGCTACGGCTGAGTTTTTCGGCACGCATTTGGGCAATGCGGAAGTTGAGGTAATCCTGAAAACGGCGCAATTCAGCGTAGAGCGGAAGAGCATCCTGACCATTTTCCCAACTGAGCATGCGGTCAAAAAGTTTTCCGGATAACTCTTCTTTCACCAGGGCATCGAACTCCTCCAGACTCATTTCCGGCGGCAGAGCCGGTTTGAGTGACGGGAGTATGGCGCTGATAAAGGGGTAGATCATTTTTCCGCCTGAAAGATATTTTTGAGTTTGCTTCCGATATAGGCATCCAGCAGATCGGAAACGGCATCGAGCGTGAAGTCATAGAAGCAGTTGCCGCCGTCGAAGGAGACCTCCATGCCCGAAGCGATCTCTCTGCCGGGGAAGACCCGGGGAGCTTTGGTGAAGGAATCTGCCAGAGCCGCCTGCAGAGCTTTATCCAGAGCCGCAGCATCTTTGACCGCAGTGCGGACTGTGATAACCGAAGCCGGATCGGCGGCGAAAGCCAGTGCCAGTTCTTTGATCAGCTGAGCCATGAATTCCGGAGAAAGGGCGGCGGCGCAGCTCTCATTGACCGCCGCGTGAAGGCGGGAGGTCAACTCCTGACGGAGCTGCAGAAGAATATCCCGGCGGGATTGAGCCAGGGTGCTGATCGTGCGCTGTGAAAGAGCGTCACTTTCCTTTTGAGCGCGGTTGATGATTTCGGCGGCTTTTCTTTCCGCTTCAGAAATGATTTCAGCCGCTTTATTTTCGGCGGCGGGGATGATCTCATCTTTTTTTGCTTCGCCTTTATTGATGCCTTCCTGATAAATTTTCTCAAGCAGGCTCTGAAGTTCTTCTGCCATTGATCTACCCTTTCTACATTGCAGTGACAAATAATTCTGTGTACCTAACTATATAATTTACCACCTCTGCCGGAGTTTTTCAAGTATTATATATAAGAGAAAGTAGGTTTTTTTTCTCATCCGGACTTGTTTTTCCGGTAAAAGCGGGCTATATTGAGATACGGCTCTTCCAAATATGGCAGAGCATGAGCGTAGATATGATAAAGACTGTTCCGGGAGGTTATGGATTATGGAAGAGTTGTCAAAGAAAATTGAAGCACGTTTGAATGAGTTGCGCAGCTGTCTGCAGGCCGATGGCGGTGACTTGGAGATCGTTTCCATTGAGGGAAAACTGGTTCAGCTGCGTTTGCGCGGCGCCTGCGGCAGCTGCCCCCACGCCACCATGACGATCAAGGACGGTTTGGAACGCATTTTGCGCGAAGAACTTGATCCGGAGATCACTCTTGAACGCGTGATGTGATTTTTTCAAATCCGATGGGCTGAGCGCAGGACTGCGAAAAACAGGTTGCGTTCAGCCTTTTTTGTAACTTTTTGATTGGCAAAATCGTGAAAACCGCCGTATTTGATCTGCACCATGAGGTGCTGTATGCCTGGGAGGAGTGCCGGAAGGTTCTGGCATCGCCTCCGGAAGTGCTTTCATTGGACTTTCACACCGATGTATTGAATTCTGCCCGCCGGGGGGTGGAGCTGCCGGAAAATGGTAAAGAGGCGGTGAAGATACTCCATCATGATGAACACTTTGACTGGGCGTTGCGGGCGGGGATCATCAGCCGGGCGGTGATCGTGGCGCTCTCTCCCTGCGCGGTTGCTCCGGAACATCCCGGTTTGACGGTCAGGCGCAGTGATTTGCTCCCGGATATGGAAAAAATGCTCAATTTTCCGGAAGATTTCCGTCCGGTGGCGGAAAAAGTTCTGGATGACCGTTTCCTGCAGCCGCTGTTAAATGACGGCTTTCCTGCCGGAAAATTCATCCTCGATATTGACTGCGATTATCTGCTCTGTGAAAAAGCTCTTTTCCCGGAAGAACATACGTTGATCGACGCTTTGGCGCAACAGGCGGAATTGATCACTCTTTCCCGGGAAAATGACTGGGTGAAGATCCTGAAATTGCCCGGAGAAAAGATCACCGGGACTGCCCTTGCGGAGCAGTTGATTTCCCGCTGGGAAAAATGATCTTGAAAAAAATCCGTTTTTGCGCTTGAAAAATCTCCGATAATGTAGTATTTTACGCCGTAAGCATATCCTTTTATGATTTTAGTGATGTAATGAATTTTTTCAGATCGACAGTTAAAATAATTCTGTTGACGGCGTGGAGTCTGCTGCTGATTCTTCCGGCGGCGCTTTCTTATATCGGTTTATCCAAATGGAAGCGGGTGCGCCGGGGAGCTTTCTGGACACAAACGTGGGCGCGGGGAGCGGCGAAGATCGCCGGAGTGCGGGTTCGGGTTTTCGGTGATCTTCCGGATGATTGCGGCGTGCTGCTGGTTTCCAATCATCTGGGGTATCTGGATATATTGGCTCATGCCTCGGCTTTCCGGATACGTTTTACCCCCAATGACGGAATAAAGCATTGGATCTTTGCCGGAGAGCTGGTGGGGTTATCCTGCCCCATCTGGATCGACCGGAAACATCCGCGTAAAGCGGCGGAGTATGCCGCTGTATTCCGGGAAACTATGGCAAACGGAGTGTCGTTACTGGTTTATCCCGAAGGAACCAGCACTGACGGCAGACATGGGCTTTTGCCCTTCAAATCCACGGTTTTTGCGTCAGTTTCACCGGGGGAGGCGATAGTGCCGGTGATAACAGTTTACCGGGAGGATGTGCCGCCGGAAGAATCCGCGGCGTGGTTCGATGACACCCCCTTTGCTGTTCACGGAATGAGGGTGCTGGGAAAGAAAAAAATCGACATTGATCTATATATATTGCCGACGATGTACGCGCAAGCCGGTGAGGAACGCAAAGAGCTGGCACAGCGCGTGCGGGCGGTGATGACAGAGGAGTACGGAAAACATGCTTGAATGGTTGAAAAAATGGAGCGGTGCGCTGTTTCTGGCGTGGAATAAGCAGATGCGCTTGAGATTGCCGGAATCCATGCGTTTTGCCAATAAAGGGGAGAGCAGAAGCTGTGAAATGGCGGCGTTTGTTCTGCTTGGCGGATTGATGGCGGTGGTGGTGACGATCCCGGCACTGTTGGCAGGATTGGTATTTACCACCTTCGGCGGGGCATTGATTTTTGGAGTGCTGGCTTGGGTGGTGTGGCTTTTTCACGATCACGGCAGAGGGGATGGTTTGATCTCTGCGCGGATAGCGGCGTATTTGCCGGGTAAAGAGATGCCTTATCATCTGGCGATCCCGGTGATCATGATGATTTTGAAACTGGCACTGCTGATGGCGCTTTTTGCCTGCGGCAGAGCGTGGATGCTGACCTTGATCTGGGCAGGGAGCTTTGCTTTGGAGGTGCTGCTTTTGAAGGATGCCGGATTTTCTCCGCCGGTTACCGATTTTTCCGGAGATGCCACCCGCCGTTTCTGGGTGGTGATGAGTGTGATACTGGTGATAAACTTTTTGCTTTCGCCTTTGAGCAGTGCGCTGGCGGCGCTTTTCTTTGCCATTTTGTGGAAAGTGGTGCGGGAGAGATTGGGAAATGCGCCGAATCTGATCGATGAGATCCGCTGTTCGGGGGCGGTTGCCAACTGGGTTCTGCTGCTGTGCGGAGTGCTGGCGATTTGAAAAAGTTTTCCGGAGAGGTTATATTATAACAGAAACATTTGGAGTGTTGAGGCAAATTCAAAAGTCCTCAAAAATGTTAACATTATAGAATAGGTGAATGATTATGGCGACTTTGCAACCCTTTCACGGTTTGGTGCCGACTCCTGAAAAAGCGGCGATGGTTTCTGCAGTTCCTTACGATGTGGTCAACAGCGAAGAGGCGGCGGTTCTGGCAGAGGGTAATCCTCTGAGTTTTCTGCACGTTTCCCGTCCTGAAATCGATCTTGAACCGGGTATCGACCTGCATGATGACCGGGTTTATGCTCAGGCAAAAGCGGCTTTTGACCGGATCATTGCCGAAGCTCCCCTGACTCTGGATGCGGGCAATCACCTTTACATTTACCGTCTGATCATGAATGGCAGAAGTCAGACCGGTGTTATCGGTGCGGCAAGCGCGGCGGAATACAATGCCGGGATCATCAAAAAACATGAGAAGACCCGCAAGGATAAAGAGGATGACCGTACCCGCCATGTGATGACTCTGCGTTCCCATACCGGTCCGGCGTTCTTCACCTACCGTGCCGTGGCAGAGATCAATGCTCTGATCAAAGCGGAAACGGCGGCTGAACCCACCTTTGACTTCACTGCTCCGGATGGTATTCAGCATACGGTCTGGCGGATGAGTGAGGGTAAAAGTGCCGAATTATCCGCGCTTTTTGCGGATAAGGTTCCGGTTTTCTACATTGCCGACGGCCACCACCGCAGCGCGGCGGCTGCCCGTACTGCTGCGGAGTGCGCGCCCAACAATCCTGCTCACACCGGAAACGAGGATTATAACTACTTCCTGACCGTGGCGTTCCCCGACAGCGAACTGGCGATCATGCCCTACAACCGGGCGGTGAAAACCCTGAACGGTCTGGATGAGGCGGGATTTCTTGCCGCATTGGAGAAGGAGTTCACCATCAGTGCGGCGGCGGATGGCGAAGTGGCGAAACCGGGCGAATTCAAATTCTACATGAATGGTGTCTGGCGTCTTGCCCAGCCCAAGTTTGACATCAGCAAATTTGATGAGATCGGCAGATTGGATGCCAGCTGGCTTCAGGATCGGGTGCTTGCCCCGATTTTGGGGATCGATGATCCGCGAACCAGCACCGGTATCGACTTTATCGGCGGTATCCGCGGAACTGCGGAGCTGGAAAAGCTGGTCAATACCGGCTCTCATGCGGTGACGATGTCGCTCCATGCGGTGACTCTGGAACAGTTGATGGCGATTGCGGATGCGGGAAAAATCATGCCTCCCAAATCCACCTGGTTTGAGCCGAAACTGCGTGATGGATTGGTTTCTCACAACTTTTAAGCATGAAAGTTGTTAAAAATCGTCATTCGGTGCTTGCATTTCTGAAAAAATGGTGTACATTAACTGAATGTCATGTATGATATTTAAAAATTTTTAATAAGGAGATTTAATCATGGCACATAAAAAAGGACAGTCCAGCAGCCGTAGCGGCCGCGACAGCAATCCGAAGTTCCTCGGTGTCAAAGCGTACAGCAGTGAGTTTGTCACCGCCGGTTCCATCATCGTCCGTCAGCGCGGAACCCGTTTCCGTCCCGGCACCAACGTTGGTTGCGGCCGCGACTTCACTCTTTTTGCTCTTTGCGACGGAACCGTTGAGTTCGTCCGTGAGCAGCGCAAAGTCAACGTCATTCCTGCCCAGTAATTGGCGCGGTTTGAGGAAGATTTTTCTGACGATAATCCCCGGTTCGGTTGTTGAATCGGGGATTTTTGTGTTTTTCCGGCAGATGGATTGACGGAGGTATAAAGATGTTTGTTGATAAAACTGAAATTACGGTAAAGAGCGGCGACGGCGGCAATGGCTGCTGCAGTTTCCGCCGTGAGAAGTTTATTCCGAAAGGCGGGCCGGATGGCGGCGACGGCGGCAACGGCGGCGATGTCATTCTGGAAAGTACCACCAGCGAACAGAATTTGAACAGTCTGGTTTACCGCCGCCGTTACTGTGCGCAGAATGGTCCGGGGGGACAGGGTTCGGATAAGCATGGAAAAAATGCTGAACCGGTGACGATCAAAGTTCCGGTCGGCACGGTGGTTCGTGATGTTGAAAGCGGCGAGGTGCTGGCAGATTTGGATACTCCCGGGGCGCAGGTCGTTGTTGCCAAAGGCGGCAGGGGAGGGCGCGGCAATGCCCGTTTTGCCACCAGTACCAACCGGGCGCCCCGGCGCCGGGAGCTGGGATTCCCCGGAGAAGAGAAGAAACTTGAATTGGAATTGAAGCTGATCGCCGATGCCGGATTGGTGGGGTATCCCAATGCGGGAAAATCCACGCTTCTGACCCGGATTTCCGGAGCAAGACCCAAAGTTGCGGCATATCCCTTTACCACCTTGCACCCGGTCATCGGGGTGGTGGAATATCCGGATTATGCCCGGGTGAATGTGGCAGATATTCCCGGATTGATCGACGGTGCCCATGCGAATGTGGGATTGGGACATGAGTTTCTGCGGCATATCGAGCGCACGAAGGTGTTGATTTTTGTGTTGGATATGGGAGCTGTTGACGGCAGAACGCCTTGGGATGATTATGCCAATTTGAAAAAAGAGCTTGAGCTTTACAAAGATGGGTTATCCACCCGTCCGGCATTGATCGTTGCCAACAAGATGGATTTGGAAAACTCCGGGGAGAATCTGCAGACGTTGCGTGAAACTTTAGGCAGTGATGCGCCGCCGGTTTTCGCCCTTGAGCCGGAGGGTGACTGCAGTGAATTTACTGCGGCACTGCGGGCGCTGGTCAAAACCAACTCCTCTGAAGAAGAAGCGGATCTGCGCCGTTTGTAAAGGCTCTGTTCCTGGTCTGGGTGGATAAAAATGAAAAAATCTGTACCGGGGGCTGTCAGGAGATGCTCCATCCGTCTTTATTGCATTACGCCGTTTAACGCGGCGTAACCTTCCGCCGCAGGCGGTCAAGCCGATGCAATTTGCACCGACACCTCCTGCCGTAAGCGAAATTATGCAATTTACTTGCATGACACTTGAGCGGAAGGCGGTTTTACGCAAAGATCGGGCATCAACCAATACCGGGAACAGTGTCTTGTAAAAATTCCAAATTTCCGTCAGCTCTGCTATATTTGCCGCTCTGCGCAAGAGCGGGCGCGCTATCCTTGAAATTCCCGGTCTGCAACTCCACTTTCCGATTGTTTTTACTTGAAAAAATTATGAAAGCAGACTATCTTATATATAAGTATATAGAGATGGGAGTTCAGCTCTTGAAGCCGGCTCAAAAAAAGGAGAGTTTTTATGTATTACGATATGGAATACCGTGTTCCTTATGCAGATACCGATCAGATGGGTGTGGTCTATTATGCCAACTATCTTGAATACTTTGAACGCAGCCGCACCGAAATGTTCCGGGCGATCGGAATGCCTTACTCTCTGATGGAGGAAAAGGGCATAATCCTGCCGGTTTCCGAAGCTCATTGCAAATATCTCGGCAGCGCCCGTTATGATGATCTGCTGACCTTGAGGGCATACATCGAAGAGTATTCCCGGGTGAAAGTCAAAATCGCCACCGAAGTTCGGCGGGATGATCAGGTGCTTGCCCGCGGTTATGTGGTGCTTGCCTGTGTCAACCGGGATTTCCGGGTGACCCGGCTTCCGGAGTGGATGGCTGAATATTGTGAAAAATGTCTTTATCCGGCAGAGGAGTTGAAAAAGTGAAAAGTATTGAACGGGAAAAACTTTATCCATTTAAGTTCAAGCCGGTTTATATGGAACGGGTTTGGGGCGGAACTATGATGAGCGAAGTCCTCAAGCGGGAACTGCCTGCTCACGATGCTCCCATCGGAGAATCATGGGAATTGGTCGATCGGGATGATGTCAACAGCGTGGTCGCCAATGGTGAATTGGCTGGAGCGTCGTTAAGTGAACTGGTTGCTGCTTACGGTTCGGCGCTGATGGGCAGCAAAGCCGCCGGGCGAAAACAGTTTCCGCTGATGGTCAAGTTGATCGATGCCGGTGAGCGCTTGAGTTTGCAGGTTCATCCGGATGAGAAGGCATGCCGGGAACTGGGCGGCGGAGCTGAACCCAAAACCGAAATGTGGTATATTATCGCCAATCGTCCGGGAGCGAAGATCTTTGCCGGATTATCCCGCGAAGCAACCCGGGTGCAGCTGATGGATCTGCTGGATTCTGCCGATGTGGAAACTCTCATGCAAAGCAGCATCTCTCATGAAGGTGATGCCTACTTTATCACCTCCGGTACGCTTCATGCCATCGGCGGCGGAAATTTGATTCTGGAAATCCAGCAGAACAGCGACACCACTTACCGGGTCAATGATTGGGGCAGAGTCGGCACCGACGGCAAACCCCGCACCTTGCACAAAGAACAGGGAATGAAGTCGATCAACTTTATGAACCGTACTTCGCCCCGGGTTCCCGGTACGGTGGGAGTGTGCAGTTACAACCGGAAATTCGATATTGTGAAAATGTGTCCTTTTTTTCGGGTTTCTGATTTGCGGCTCTCTTCCTCCTGGCGGGATGACACCGGCGGCGGTGAAAGTTTCCACTTGTACAGCGCCGTGAAAAATCGTTTTGAGATCGGCAGAGATGAGTTTAAAACGGTGATTTCCCCCGGAGAAACGGCGCTGGTTCCGGCATGTTTCGGAATATATACGGTCACTCCGCTGGATGAGGGGGCTGCCACGGTGATCAAAACCACCCTTTAAGCAGGAATTTATCAATCAATATCAAATATAGAGTCGAAAAATGAAGTTTTTGAAAGATCTTGAAGCGCATTTGCGCGAAAAGTTTGCCGCTTATCCGGCAGAAAATGTGTTGTCCCTTGAGGCGTGTCCTGCCGGTCAGGAGGGGGATTTTACGTTGAATTGTTTCCGAATCGGCAAATTCTGCGGCAATCCTATGGCTGCGGCATCTGCTGTGGTGGAGTTTTTGAGCGCGCACGGAGATATTGAGAGCGTGGCGGCGGTGAAAGCATTTGTGAATATCACCGTGAAACCTGCGGCATTGCATCTGGGCGGCGCCGCCGATACCGAAGCGCTGCTGAAGCGGGCGGAACTGCCGGAAGGTG
>JAZUPS010000146.1:0-9860 GCA_045605305.1 Victivallaceae bacterium | reverse complement strand
TTTTCAGAATTTGATTTCACAGCAAAATTCTGATTTTGGGAGATCCTCCGCATACCATCCAATCAGCAGAACAATGCACGGATCGTTGTCTCTGCTGTAGAAATGTTTTTATGCCGCATCAACCACTTCTTGCTGATATGGTCTCAATAACATTTTCTGATCTTTTTTCTAAAAAATCACTTGATTTTGCAACACCATGCGTTATATTGTAAATAAATAGCAATACAATGTAACACCAAGGAGGTATTTATGGGTACAGCCAATCTCAGTATTCGGGTTGACGCCGAATTGAAAAAAGATGTCGAAAGTTGTCTTGAAGATATGGGCATGAATATGTCTACTGCCATAAATATCTATCTCAAGCAGATTGTAAAACAGCGTGCAATTCCGTTCAGAGTGACAGCCACCCCCAAAGTCAATCGGGAAACCATTGAAGCGATTGCCGAAGGAACACGGCTTGCAAGCGATCCTTCTGCAACAGGTTATCGGGATATGAATTCTTTGATTGAAGCGTTGAACTCATGAAGTATGAAGTAAGATTTACGACCCGTTTCAAAAAAGACTACAAAGCCATCCGAAAGCGGAATCTTGATATTTCCTTGCTTCATACTGTTATTTTTCTGCTTGCAGAAGGTAAAGTTTTGCCGGAACAGTACAAAGACCATGCTTTAACCGGAAACTATCAGGGAGCAAGGGAATGTCACATCAAACCGGATTGGCTTATGATTTACAATATTTATGAAGAGGTTCTTGTTTTAGAACTGATGCGTACCGGAACACACAGTGATTTGTTTTAAATCCGGATCCCGGATTTTTTATATCAATTCCCAGTTTCAATTTAATTACTTCCCGGTCGCCATTCAAACAGCTGGCAGAAATAAGATTGCAAATATCTGTCCATTCTGAATTTTTCTGATGAAAAATAAAGCACCTCCCGGGCTTTGACTGAAGACGCTTAAGGTGCAGAACCGCAAAATCTTCATTGACAAATCCCGATACCGGCAGTATATTCTGAGGATAACAGGAAATTTTGTGCGGATAATATAAATTTACGGAGAAAAAATGATCAGATTCAACGACGGAAGAGATTGGTTTCTGGAAAAACGTTACGGCATGTTCATCCACTGGGGGATCTATTCCGTCGGCGGCCGTTCCGAATGGGAAATGCAGAAATACCATGTTTCAAAAGAGGAATACGACAAATATATCCCCCGGTTTACCGCTGAAAATTTCGATCCGGCACAATGGGTCGATTATGCAGTCAAATCCGGCATGGAATATATTGCTTTTACCGCCAAACACCATGACGGTTTCTGCATGTGGGATACCAAATACACCGATTACAATGTGATGAATACTCCCTTCGGCAAAGACCCTTTGCGCCTGCTTGCCGATGAGTGTCATAAACGCAATTTCCCGCTGGTGGTCTATTACTCCTGTATGGATTGGACTCACGAAGCATATCCCAATGACGGAACCTGCAGCAGCGTGATTACCGACCCGGAAAAACATGATATGCCCAAATATATGGAATATGTAAAAAATCAGATCAAGGAAATCTGCACTCAATACGGCGAAATCCACGGCATCTGGTGGGACAATAACAATACCGGTTATTCCGATCCTTCGGTCAATGCGCTTATCCGCGAACTTCAGCCCAAAGCAGTCATCAACGACCGCGGATTCAGCGGCGACGGCGATTACCGCACCCCGGAACGCTCAAACAAGCGGGATAATGCGGCTTTTGTGATGCCGACTGAGGCGTGTGACTCCATTTCCCGCGGGGAGTGGTGCTGTCACAAGGATGGTGATTTCAATTCCGCCCGTTACTGCATGAATGCCATCACCTCTTTCATCGCCCGCGGAGCAAATTATCTGCTCAATGTAGCCCCTGAAGCTGACGGCAGACTGCAAAAGGAGTACACCGATGTGCTGGATAGAGTAACTCCGTGGTTCAAAAAGGTTCGTCAGGCACTGTATGCACCTTACCGTCCGTGGGTTCTTTTCAGGGATTCGTTTCTCTGTACCGGTGAGAAAAATACGCTTTATGTTTTTCTTCTGGAACCGCCGACGGCAACTGCGTTCCCGCTTATTCCGCTGGATACCGCGCCGGTATCGGCAGAATTGCTGAATAACGGGAAAGAATTGACCGTGGAATTCCGCGGAACTGCACCGCACAAAAATCCGGTGGTGATCCTGCGCCATTACCCGGCAGATGAATTTCACCATGAGATACCCGTTGTAAAACTCACTTTCAAAGAAGATATAAGCGAAGTCATAGCCAAAGTTTCCGCCCATGATTATCTGTGGTGAAATCCGGCAAAATCTGATTTTTTGCAAAAAAAAACACCGGAAAAGCGCTTTCGATTTGACAAAAAGAGTTTTCGTGCTATATTAAGTAACCTGTGAATAATGATTTGTTATTTTAACATAAACTTATGAGGTGATAAAATGTCCCAGCATCCGAGTCTGCGTGTCGGCGGAAAAATCCGCAAGATCCGTAATGTTATGAAACGCTTCGAGCGTCTGAACGTCCTGCGTGCCGATGGCCGCATCGCCGAGGACAAAGTCTACGGTTTGCCCAAAACCAAACCGGTCGAAATGTAATTCTTGCATTTCCGTTACGGAAAACCCGCACAGGGACAGTGATCATGCTGTCAAGGTGCGGGTTTTTTGTATTGAGGTAATTTCAATCGCTCTCAAAGGTCGAAGCACAGCGATTCTCCTGATCTCCCCCCGGACAAACAGAGTGCAAACTATTCCGTTTTGCCCGGTTGACAAATCACAACTTATGTGATATGTTTTATACATTGATAAAAATGTTTGTGTATAAGTTCCTGTTGGGTTATCACAAAATCAGGAACTTTATCGGTAAATTAAGGAATTTTTTGCCATGAACAAAACCGTTGAGCCAGTCCGTGAGAACTATTTTGAAGCAAATTACGATCCGGAAAAGATCGCGCCTTACACTCTGGAAGACCCCCTGACCTTCCTTGACGGCACCAAAGTCACCGATGCCGCGTCATGGGAAAAACGCCGTCAGGAGATACTCGGCATCTTCGCCGGTGAAATGTTCGGCGTTGAACCTCCCAAGCCGGAAGCACTGAATTTTGAGTTGATCTCAGAAAAAACCGATGCCCTCGCCGGTTTTGCCGTAAGAAGCGAATATCTGCTCTCCTTTACCAAAGACAACTCCGGGCCGAAGGTCAACTTTCTGGTCATCCGTCCCCGCCATGCGAAAAAGGCGGTTCCGCCGATCATCTTCCTCAACTACCGGGGCAACCATCAGCTTATTCCCGATGAAGAGGTGACGATCCCGGATATGTGGGCGGGATTGATCGAAGGTCACAAAGTTCCTGAAGAACGGGGAGTGATGAACAACCCCAATGAAGATACCGTCATGCCCATCGGGATGCTCCTGAGCGCCGGTTATGCGGTGATCAGCGCCTGTTACTGTCAGGTTTCCCCCGATCCCTACGCCAAAGAAGAAGGTGTATACAGTCAGGATAAGTACTCCTACACCGGAATATTCGACCTCTGGGGAAAAAGGGATGAGAGCCGCACCGACAACACCACCGCGCTGGGCGCCTGGGCATGGATGCTTTCCCGGGGTATCGATCTGGCGGAAAAACTCCCGGAACTGGATAGTTCCAAAGCGGTGCTTACCGGATTTTCCCGTCTTGGCAAAGCGGCATTGCTGGCGGCGGCGCGGGATGAAAGGGTAACGGCATGTATCCCCATTCAGTGCGGCGGCGGCGGCGCGACCCTTGCCAAGCGTGATTTCGGCGAAAATGTTGCCACTGAAACCAAAATGTTCTCTCACTGGTACTGCAAAGCCTATGAGAAATACGCGGTCAATCCGGCGAAACTGCTCACCTTTGACCAGCATTTGCTGGTTGCCGCAGTTGCCCCCCGGAAACTTCTGATCGGCGGATTTGATTCCCCGTGGTTCGATACGGAAGGTGAATACCTTGCCTGCAAAGCCGCCGGATGCGCATGGGAAGTTTGCGGCAAACCCGGATTCCCTGCGGTTCCCTACCCCGGCGACTACGAAACCTCTGCCATCGGAGAATATCTCGGTTACTACCGCCGCACCGAAGGACACGGCATTGCCGCCTTTGACTGGTACCAGCTGCTCAAATTCGTCAAAGACGCCGACGTTTTTTGAGTTATAAACTTAATGCAGGCAAAGTGGAAAAATGTTGAAAAATATTGTGGATAATTTCGCCTTGCCCGGAGCAGAATTCCGCGGCGCACCATTTTGGGCGTGGAACAGCCGTCTGGAACCGGAGGAACTTCAACGCCAGATCAAAGTCATGCACGAAATGGGACTGGGCGGATTTTTTATGCACGCCAGAGTGGGACTCGATACCCCGTTCCTCGGCAAAGAGTGGTTCGATCTGGTGAAAAAATGTATCGCCGATGCTGAAGCTCTCGGCATGACCGCTTACCTCTACGATGAAGACCGCTGGCCAAGCGGTTCCGCAGGCGGCATGGTCACAAAAAACAAAGAGTTCCGTATTCAGGCGATCGCTATGACCACCCGGCTTCTCAACGACCCGGAAGCGGTGTATCTCGGCTCATTTGCCGTTGACAATGAAGGTATTCCGGTGTCGTGGCACAAGTGCGCCCCCGATGCTCCGGGCAATCTGCTCCACTTCTACACCCGCCACTCCCCTCCGGAAAGCTGGTACAATGATCAAACTTATCTTGACACCCTCAATCCGGAAGCCGTTCAGGAGTTCATCCGCATTGCTTACGAACCCTATGCCCGACGTTTTCGGGATAAATTCGGCTCTTCCATCGGCGCGATATTCACCGATGAACCCAACTACCGAACCGCGCTTTTTTCCGAAAATGCCAATACCATCGTCAAACCGGGGGAAACTCCTCCGCCGCCGCCGCAAATACTGCCGTGGACCAAAAAACTGCCGGAACTTTTCCGGGAAAAATTCAACTACGACATTCTGGATCATCTGCCGGAACTTTTCTACTCCCGGAATGGAGAAGAATTCTCCCGGGTGCGCCGGGATTTCTACGAAATGCTCACCGTCATGTTCGTCAACGCCTTCGCCGCTCAAATCGGCAAGTGGTGCGATGAACACCATCTCCCCCTGACCGGACACATGCATTGGGAAGATACCCTGACCTGTCAACGGCATCAGGTGGGGGCGGCTATGCGTTCCTATGAATACATGCAAATGCCGGGAGTGGATATGCTTACCGAGCATTGGCAGATCTATGACACGGTCAAACAGTGCGTTTCCGTCGCCGCCCAGACCGGCAAAAAACGCCGCCTGACAGAGTGTTACGGATGTACCGGCTGGGATTTTCCCTTTGCCGGACACAAAGCTGTCGGTGAATGGCAGTACGCTCTGGGCATCAACTTCCGCTGTCACCATCTGGCGTGGTACTCCATGGCGGGGGATGCCAAGCGGGATTATCCGGCAAGTATCTCTTTCCAGTCTCCGTGGTACAAAAAATATCCGGTGGTGGAGGAGCGTTTTGCCCGGTTGAGTGCGGCGCTTACCGAAGGGCGCGATCAACGGGCGATACTGGTGATCCACCCCATTGAATCGGTGTGGGGATGGAAATCTGAAACCGTCACCACTCAGGCAGATATGGATGCTGAAGACCAAAAGCTCATCGACCTGCGCAACGAACTGCTCAAAGCAAATCTGGACTTTGATTACGGTGATGAAGAGCTGCTCTCCCGGATGGCTTCTATCGATGGAAAAGATTTCACCGTCGGCGAATGCCGTTATCAGGCGGTGGTGATCCCGGAGGTACGGACTTTGCGTAAAACCACGCTGGAACTGCTGAAAAAATTCGTTCTTTCCGGCGGCAAAGTCATTTACACCAAAGATGTTCCGCAATACATCGATGGCATAAGATCCCCTGCTGCCGCCGATTACTTCACCCTTTTCACCCGTGCAGAACTGCCGGAATTGGCAGCAGAACTTGAACCATACCGTCTTATCTCCATCACCGCCGATGGCAGAGAGATCGACCCGGTACTCTCACTGATCAAGAAAGGTTCGGATTTTCAGAGTTTATTCATCTGCAATGTGGGACACCCTCTGGCTCAGACGGAACAGAAAAAAGAACCGGGAGTATTGGAGCGCAACGAAGAGTTTCCCGCCGTCACCATCCGTTGGAAAAGTGCCGTCTGCGGAGAAGTTTACGAGCTTGACCCCGATTCCGGCAAATATTACGCGGTGGATTCAAAGGTGGCAAACGGGATACGGATCTTTCACACCGGACTGGAAAAGCTCGGTTCCAGGCTTTTCATTGAAACCGCAGAAAAACTCCCCGTTTCCACTCCTCCGGCAAAATACGATGAAAAGTACCGTCTCCATCTCCCCAAAGATCAATGGCAGTACATCTGTCACGGAGAAAATGTCCTGGTGCTGGATAAATTCGCCTGCGCCATTGAGGATGAAGGATTTGCAAAAAAGGATTACATTTTGACGGTGGATAATGCCATTCGTGACCGTTTCGGGATTCCCCGGCGCGGCGGAGCGATGACCCAGCCCTACACCCGGCAGGATCAACAGCCGGAAAAATTCCACCGCATCACGTTGAAAGGGGAATTTTCCATCGGTGTCATACCGGAAATGCTTACTCTGGCTATGGAAAGACCGGAGTTGTGGGAAGTTGAACTCAATGGCAAAGCGATCTCCTTTAACGATGATGGTTACTGGGTCGATCCGGTTATAAGGAAAACAGTTCTGCCCAAAGAGCTGCTGAAAACCGGGAGCAACGAAGTGCGGCTGTCAACCACTTATCACGAACTTCATCCCGGCTTGGAATCCCTCTTTCTGCTGGGTGATTTCGGGGTGAAAGATGATATTATCATTGAAAAACCCCGATACCTCGCTCTGGGAAACTGGGGAGAACAGGGGTTTCCCTGTTATGCGGATAATATGACCTGTTTCCGGGAATTTGAATTTGAAAAAGTGCCAAACACCCCGGTCTGGCTGAAACTGGATAATTTCCGGGGTGTGGCGCTGGGAGTGACCGTCAATGACGGGGAGGAAAAACTTCTGCCGTGGCATCCCTTCGCCGTGGATATCGCCCCGGAGTTGAAAGCGGGAAAAAACAAGGTGGCGATCACGGTTTACGGTCACCGCCGGAACGCATTCGGTCCCTTTTATTTAAATGAACCATCCCCCCACTGGGTAGGACCATTGCAATTCAAAACCTGCCAGCAGACGGAAAAACAACTGGTCCCCTTCGGATTAATGGAGTAACAAATCATGTACGAAAAAAACATCTACAGCGGCATTGTTTCAAGCGGATTGATCATCGATGGAATGGATTTTTTTGAGCTTAACATCTTCAAGGGAGGCACGGCAGTAAATACCACCCTCGGCGGTTCAGGAGAGTACAGTTATGGAAATATGGAGATCCTTTCCGGCGGCAAAGCCAGCGGAATAACCATCAGCAAAGGCGGAGAACTTTCCGTCTGTTCCGGTGGTTCTGCGGTCAATGTCAACTGGATACCGACCATCGGTTCTCTGGATATTGAAAGCGGCGCATACGTCACCTTTGCCAGCAAATACTCCGGAGTTTATTACGGAGACGGCACGCAGCTGCTCTCCCATACCGCCACCATGAAGGATGTCACCTTAAGCGGTTACGGTCAGGGCATCTGTGTCATGTCCGGCGGCAAAGTCCAGACCGGGGAGATTTATGAAAACGGCTGCCTCGATGTTTACTCCGGCGGCAGTGCCGATGACATCTGGATCGGTTCCGGCGGAGAAATGTATGTTTTAAGCGGCGGCAGAGCTTCGGCGATCGAAGTCGGTTCCGGCGGTATGCTGGAGGCGACTTACAGCAGTTACGTTACCGGGGTGGAAGCTGAAGAGGGCGCAGAACTGGAGTTCACAATCGCTTCCAACACCCGTTTTCAGGGAACCATGAATGGCAAACGCTTTGACTTCACCAGTTCGGCATCCAACTTCACTTTGGTTGAGGGCATGGATATGGAGGTCCAATCCGGCGGCAGAGCCACTAAAATCACCGTTGTTGACGGCAGTGAAATCAATTTCGGCGCCGGAGCTTACGGTTCGGGGATCACTCTTGAAAAGGGAGCAGTTTTTCAGGTATGTGCCGCATCATCGACCTATGTGCAGGGAACGATCTGCGGTTCCCGGTTCCAGATCACCAACGGCAAAGTATCTGCCATTGACTTTTCCGGGATCGAAGCAGAGTTCTGTATCCACAGCGGCGGTCAGGCGATAAATCTGAACTTTTCCGGCAACAGTGAATTATCCGTCGATGATGGCGGTTATGCCTCAAAAATCACCATCGGCGATGGCGGTGCGCTGGATGTTTGTTACGGTGGAAAGGTTTATGATCTGACAGTTTCCGGAAACGGATTTGCTTTTGTGGAAGGATATTTGAATGGTGCAGTTGTCTCTTCCGGCGGCATAATGTATATTGCCGACGGCACAGTTACCGGATTAAAAGCAGACAGCGGAGCGATGATCGACTTCTCCATAAATCCATACACCACCGTTTCCGGTACGATCAACGGCAGGAACATCTCGTTGAATAAAGGAGTTCTTTCCGGTTATCTGCTTGACGGGGTAAACGCTTATATCGCCATCCAATCCGGCGGCAAAGCACTTGATACCACGGTATCTTCCGGATATATGACGGTTTTAAGCGGCGGTTCAGCAGAAAAAACCACCATTCTTTCCGGGGGAAATCTGTGGTTATCCTCCGGAGCGGCTGCCAACAGCACCACCATCAATTCCGGGGGATATTTGTGGTTGGAATCCGGCGTGACCCTGAAAAACACCACCTTGAACAGCGGGGTTTCTCTGGATGCGATGAGTACCCGGATCGAAGGAGTTACGGTAAATTACGGCGGAAGGCTCTCTTTTCATGAAGCCGACAGTTACGCTTCCGGCATCAGAGAAAATGGCGGTTATGTCGCCACGAACCACAATCAGAATGTGGTGTTTGTTTCCAATACGGTAAATTCCCTCAACATCTGCAATGAGTCTGCCACCTGTCACCAGCCGACCACCTTCAACAATGCCCGTATCAGTCAATACGGCTATCTGAACCTCTGCGGCGGCAGAGCCAATAATACCGTTATAAATTCCGGAGGAACCATGCATGTCAATGACAACAGCACCGCCAGCGGCACTGTCATCAACTCCGGCGGCAATATGTTCATATCTTCCGGCACTGCCGACAGCATCACCTTGAACCGGGACGGCACGCTTTATATTGAAAACGGCGGCGTTGCCAGCAATACTCTGGTAAAAGGCGGTTCGCTCCAGATGTATGACGGCAAAATCGTCAACACCGTTTTGCGGCAGGATTCATTCCTCGACATCGGCAGCGGAAAAATTGAAAATCTTGACATCGGCACCTGGGCAGCTGTCAACAATTCTGCAGATTGGAGCGGTACTTTGACCATTGCCGGAACTCTGGATAATTATGGAAACGGTTCAGGAGATATAATTTTCCGCATCAACGGCAATCTCTCTGCCATGTATATGCTCAATGAGTATGATGAGGACTCAAATTACTCCATATCCGTTTCCAAATACGCCGGAAACGGCACTTATACTCTGATTTATGATGCGGAAAACTGGAATGAGAACCTCACGATTTACGCGGGTGACCAATCTTACGGTACGCTGAAACCGGATCAGACCGTCACCCGGGGCAACCGGAGTTATACGCTGAAACTGGAGGAAAATTCACTGACATTGACCATTGCCGGAAGAAACGCCGCCGGATACAGCTCCGACATCAATGGTGACCACTTCGCCGATCTGCTGATGGCGCACACCAAACAGGGTTTTGCCGGAGCGTGGAAGATCGGTGAAGATCAG
>JAZUPS010000145.1:0-3964 GCA_045605305.1 Victivallaceae bacterium | reverse complement strand
GGGCAATTTCAAAAGTCCTCAAAAAAATTTTTGAATTCATCGTTGCGACCTTGAAGCGGAACGTTTTCGGCAACTTACTGCAAGAGCAGACTCCGAAAACTGCCGCTTTGATTTCATCAACGCTGATTTTTCAATCTCTCTTTTTTTGATTATTTTTGAAATTGTCTCGATAAATCTTGAAAAACAACAAACCTTTAATGGAGGAAATTATGTCGGATGATTGCAAAGATCTGCAGCTGATGGATAAAATTGTCAGCTTGTGTAAACGTCGCGGATTCATTTTCCCGAGTTCGGAAATTTACGGCGGCTTCAATGGATTCTGGGATTACGGTCCCTACGGTTCCCGTATGAAACGTGCCATCGAAAACCTCTGGTGGCGGGAGATGGTCGAGACCCGGGACAATGTGGAAGGTTTGGATTCCACCATTATCTGCAATCCCACGGTCTGGAAGGCTTCCGGTCACCTTGATCAATTCAGTGATCTGATGACCGACTGCAAAGATTGCAAAGCCCGTCACCGGGTCGATCAGATGGAAGACCCCACCACCTGTCCCAACTGCAAATCCAAAAATCTTACCGAACCCAAAGAGTTCAATCTGATGATGAAAACCTTTGTCGGACCGGTTTTTGATGATGAACACGTCGCTTATCTGCGGGCAGAGACCTGCCAGCCGATCTTCGTTGACTTCCACAGCGTGCGGATCGCCGCCCGTCAGAAACTGCCTTTCGGTATCGCTCAGAACGGTAAGGCTTTCCGTAATGAGATCAACCCCCGCAACTTCACCTTCCGCAGCCGTGAGTTCACTCAGATGGAAATGGAATTTTTCTGCGAAGACGAAGGCAGCATGGAGTGGTTCGAATACTGGAAAGAGCAGCGCATCAAATATTACCGTGAAAAACTCGGTTTCCCCGAAGACAAAATGCGCATTTATGAGCATGAGAAACTTGCCCACTATGCGAAAGCAGCGGTGGATATTGAAGTCAAGTTCCCCTTCGGCTGGGGTGAGTTGGAAGGCATCCATCATCGCGGCGTCTGGGATTTGAGCCAGCACAGCAAATTTTCCGGTCAGGATCTGAGCTATGTCGATCATGACAATCAGCGCAAGATCATGCCCACCTGTGTGGAGACCAGTGTCGGTCTTGACCGTACTTTCCTTGCCCTGTTGAGCATGGCTTATGATGAAGAATCTGCCGCCACCCAGAAAGCCGGTATGGATGAAGATGTCCGCGTGGTTCTCCATCTGCCTGCTCTGGTTGCTCCGATCCAGGTTGCAGTTCTGCCCCAGAGTAAGAAACTCAAGGAAAATGCTTACAAGCTCTACAAGGATCTTGACCGCTATTTCCGCTGCGAATATGATGAGACCGGAAGCATTGGTAAACGTTACCGCCGTCAGGATGAGATCGGTACTCCGTACTGCGTGACCTTCGACTTCGATACGGAAAATGACAATGCTGTCACCATCCGTGACCGCGACACCATGCAGCAGGAGCGGGTCAATATTTCCCAGCTGCGTGCCTGTCTGGAAGAAAAAATCGGTTTCTGAAGAAACTGAAAAAAGAGAAAAGGGAGTCTTTATGCTCCCTTTTTTTGTGATTGATTTCAAGGAGTTGTTAAAGATGTTCAAGCCGGAAGATTTTGAAATTATCGATATGCACGTTCACCCCTTCGAGGTGGAGTCCCAGCGCATCGGAGCTTATTCTGCGGAAAAAAGCATGGATGAGTTTGATGCTGAAATGCGTCGTGCCGGAGTCGATCTTTATGCCGGAAGTGTTATTGAAAAAGGCGATTTGAATGACTTCAAATGGATCGAGCATTTGAACCGGACTGCCCTGAGATTACGTGACCGTTTTCCGAATTACATTCCGGGTATCCATGTGCATGGCGGTTTTGTTGAGGAATCCTGCAATGAACTGCATAAAATGCGTGCAGAAGGGGTGAAACTTGTCGGTGAACTTGTTCCTTATATATTAGGTTCCGGCAACTTTGATACCCCGGGAATGATCGTCATTTTCAAGGAAATGGCAAAACTTGGCATGATCGCCAACTTGCATTGGGTGAGCCGGGAAGAGGCAGAAGTACTGGTGCGGGAAGTGCCGGAATTGACGAAGATTTTCGCTCATCCGGGAGAACCGTGGGCGGCTGAAGGCTGGGGTTCTCATGAGCGGATGAAGTTCGTTTCCGAACATGAGAACGTATATATGGATATTTCCGGAACCGGACTTTTCCGCTGGAACTTTTTGCGTCACTTCGTTGACATTTGCGGGGCAGAAAAGATACTTTTCGGGTCGGATATGCCGACTTGCAATGTTGGAATGAATCTTTACGGTGCGTTGTTTGAGCATTTGACCAGAGAGGAGTTTGAGCAGGTTTTAGCGGGTAACTTCAAACGGCTCATGGGCATAAAGTAAGGATAGATCCTCCCGGTTTTCGATCCGGAAAATCTGATTTTCCGCAGAGCGCCAAATCCCCTTTGCCAAAGGCAGACGGCTGACCAGCAGGGGGAGAGGCGCATCGTTTTTTATTACGGGCAAGGGGGAGGTTTTACTCAATATTTCAATGGAGTTCTGATCACATTCCGGAGTGATCGAAACACTGTCAGCACCCAGTTCCATCGCCAATTTTACTGCAAAACTGTTGGATATATGAAAAGGGTAAGCTACATGTATTTTTATATCTTTCAATCCGGCAAGCAGTTCCAATGCGTGCCAGCTGTCTGCGGTAAAGTTTCTGATCCCTGAATCATAAGCGGCGCGAATGGCGGAACGTGATTTTTCCAGAGCGGTTTCAGGAAGGAACGGTGGGAGGGAAAAGGCATTTTCCGGAGAATTTGTTTCTTCCATCTTATATTCCTGATGACACTCGGTGTAGAATTGCTCCATTTTTTCCGGGTGTGAGGGAAAGAAATCATGTTTTGCCAACAGTGGGGCGAAAAACTCCCAACAGCTGCGCCGCAGAGATTTCAGAACTCCGGCCGGAACAAAGAAACTGCCTTTCGTTGTGACTGAAATTTTCCCGGTTTTGAATCCGGCAGGAAGGGCTTGGGAAAAAACATCTTGGGCATTGTCTGCTGAAAACGGGCGTTTTTCTGCCGGGGTGAAATCGGTTTCGCTTTGCCACAATTCTTTTATTCCCGGAATTTCCGCCTGCCATAAGTTTGCCGAACAGAATAAATTCAAATCAATGCTCCGGCAAAATCCGGGCAGGGCGGCGGCACGGCGGGAAAAATCAAAACCGTTTTCTCCGATGCGGCGGATTTCGTGACCGGCGGCGGCGTGAAATCTGCCGGGAATGAAGAGGGTTTCTCCGGAACGTCCGCGGATAAGTTTCTGCCGCTGGCGGTTTTCCAAAGCGGCGAGGGTGAAACTTTCTCCTTCGCCGCCGGATTCCGGCATGACCCGCAGCCGGTCGCCCAGATGCAGAGAGGATAAGACTTTGACCATCATCCCTGAACGGATGACCTTTTCCACTTTGGCGGAGCGTTCACCGAAGGTGCCGCTTTCTTCCGGAGAAATCAGGTTTTTCCAATCTTTGCGGAAGTAGAAGCCGGTACTTTTTCTTCTGCCGGGAACAGTACGGAAAATCTCTTCCGCTTCCTGATAAGCCGCCGGATTTCCGGGATTATCCAGCAATATCCGGTAGGCACGGGCGGTTTTCCAAATGTAATCAGGGGTGCGCAATCTGCCTTCGATTTTCAATGAGGCGATTTTG
The DNA here is from genome assembly GCA_045605305.1 of Victivallaceae bacterium. Taxonomy (GTDB): domain Bacteria; phylum Verrucomicrobiota; class Lentisphaeria; order Victivallales; family Victivallaceae; genus UBA1784. The sequence goes on along the minus strand of JAZUPS010000145.1, from coordinate 255 downwards.
AGTTTCTGCAATTCATCAAGTAATCCTGCTCCAGTCAAGTCCGCAGGAGACAGTATCCTTTGCCCGTTTTTTTCGGCAGAAAAGTAAGCACGGCGGCAGGGCTGCTTGCATCTGCCGCGATTGCCGCTTTCCCCGTAAAGCGCATGAGATAAAAGACATCTGCCGGAAAGTGAACAACAAAGCGAACCGTGGAGAAAAACTTCCAGTTCCAGTTGGGAATTTCCGGCAATGGTTCTCAATTCATCAAGGGTTATC
>JAZUPS010000144.1:0-3320 GCA_045605305.1 Victivallaceae bacterium | reverse complement strand
CCTTGTTATGTGACTTGGGGGAAGGATATGATGCCGGAGTAATTACTGCAACTGTTTTTATGTGTGCGGGATATACTCCTGTGTAATCAATGTTTTTCCCTTTTACGTTAAATACTTCCGGATCTGCATTTGCCGGAGCACCTGAGAGATGGGCGACACAAAACGAAAACAAGGTGAACAGTAAAAATTTTTTCATAACACGCCTTTGATTATTTTTTTTATTTTTAATGTCTCAAATGTTGTGAAATGATCTGACCTGTGGCATCCTGCGGTCAATCTCGCCTTTTGCGTATGTTGATAAAACACACCTCATGTGTTATATTTGAACGTACCACAAAACAGTATTGCTCATCAATTCAGAAAAATTTTCACAAAAATTGGGACAGAGCCTAAATTTAGAAACATAATATACACTGCGCAAAGCGAAAATACAATCATTGTCTGACGCGTTGACTTAAAATTTTCCGGAATTGCGAGACAAATCATCTGCCTGCTCCTGTTACATAATCTATCCCCGAATGCGAACAGGATATAAAAATGCAAGGGGAATGGAAAAATTTCCACTCCTCCGCATCATTATTACTTGTTGAGGACAGCGCAAACCTTTTACAGCCACTCCGGTATCGGAGATTTTCCTGCAGGTTTGTTGCTCAAATGGAATTTCAGCGTTCCGCCGCGTTCCAGGCGATCCAAGGACAGCCACGGTTCGGAAAATTTCTCTCCGTTGAATTCATATCCGGCAGGATATATAGCTGTTGCGCTTTCGCGTTCAACTTCGATTTTCAAGGTTCCATTGGGCAGGTCTATTTCGGCATAATCGACCGAAGGCGATGCCAGAAGATAGTAGCTGGTTCCGGTCAATGGATAAATTCCCAAAACGCTCCAGACATACCACGAACTCAAACCTCCGGAGTCATTGTTGCCCGGGCAGCCGCCTTCTCCTTCGCAAAAACGGCACCGCCGCACAAGATCACTGACCTCTGCGAGACGGTCACTGCGCCCCGCCCATAAATAACAGTACGGAGTCTCCATGTCGGACTCATTATTCATTCCCTCGAAGCGGTTGGGAATACTCACGCGGTCGCCCGGTTCAGTTTCACAAGGACGATCTGCTCCGAAAAACTTGTCCAGCAGTACGTTGAACTTTTCCACGTCTCCGGCAAGCGCGACGCGCTCACTCATCCGGGTATGGGGACGGAAAGAATAATTCCAATACGTTCCCTCATAGTAGGCTGCATCTGCGATCAACAATCCGGTTTTTGCATCGTATGCCGTCTTCCAGACATCGCTTTCCCAGCTCAATTTCGCGGCATACTCTTTGTCGCCGCAACGCATTGCCACATCGGACGCCGCCCGCAATGCTCCAGCCATATCCAACCGGTGCGTGGGGGACTTGTCGGAGATATCTGCGTGATTGAATTCGGCAGCAAAAGCATTTTTCAACCGGGCATAATCCGTGATAAAACCGCGGTTGAAACCGTCACACAAGGTGTAAATCACCAGTGAAGTAGCCTGCATGTCGTCGTGATGATAATCATTGGTCATCATGTAGCCGTTGGGGAAAAATCCGAAACGTTCTATCGTGTTTATCATGGATTCAACGATTTGCTTTCCCAAATCCGGAGCGGTCGCAAAAAGCAACGGCAGCTGGGTACGGTACACATCCCACATCGTCTGAAAATCGGTGTACTCACAACCGGCATCGACCGGCTTCAAAAGCGAGTGATAAAGCGCGCTGTAAAAAATCCTTGCATCAGATTCTTTGGAAAACTCCACTCGAATTGCACTCAAACGTTTCGTCCACTGGGCTTTTGCTTCCCTTTCCGTTTGATCAAAACCGGTTTCCAGAGCGTCCGAGAGACGGGCTTTTGCCTCTTCGACAGAACCAAGCGAGAACGCCAGCACAGCCTGAGCATTATTGCCGGATAATTTGATTTCTGCAACGCCGTCTTCAATGTTTTCTGAAATTATATTGCCGGAAAACTTCACGGCATAAAAGATTTTGACCCCGCTTCCGGTAACAGAACCGGAATATGCTCCGCTTCCGTCTTGCTCCAGTGACCAATCTTCCATAACTTCATACTTGCGGTTGCCCAGCAATTGCTTTTCCAATCCAAGCTGCTTGACATTGAGTCTGATTTTTGCCGCATCTGCGGTAAACCTGTAACGGTGAAATGCTGCATATTTTCCGGAAGTGAGTTCGAAATCCACTCCGTAATCGCTCATTGTGCCGGAATAATATCCAGGATGCGCGTTTTCATTATCCAGGCGGGAGCGCTTTGAAATATCTGCTGATTCGATTGCCGCAGTCAGCAGAAAATAGTTGTAAAAGTACCCCAGATAACCAACTCCGCTGGTATGGAAATGAGTTACACCCCAGGCATATTTCCGGTCAAAAGCCACCGGAGCAGGGCCGGTGCTCGAAACACCGGTGATACCGTATCCGGTGGTATATGCTCCGGAGTATGGAACAGCGCTCACCCACCCGCACGGGAGCAATGCTCCGGGGTGGGTGTTGCCGGTTTGAGCTTTAAGCCAGTTCCAGTTGCGTGCCATTCCTTCTGCTGCGGGTGACGCCGTACCGGCATTTCCCCAGAAAGGATTTGCAAGATTCAAAACATCAATTTTTTTCATATCAATAAATTTTCAATAATAACAGAAATCTGTAATCAGAATAATTACCTGGTTCTCAGCAGCAGATCAGGATTTTCGGCAAAGACTCCATTGAGAGGAGCCGGGAAAAGTATAGTAAAATCATCCCGTGAAGAATCGATTTTGATTTGCCAGATTTTGGACTCTTTGACTCCCTTTGTGCTGCCGGCAAAGAATTCCGGTTTCTCAAACTTCACTTTGCGCTTGACGATCTTGCCGTCGGGATCGATCAGGCTTGCGGAAACAGATTCTTCGGGATTGCCCCAGATGAGGATGTTGAACTTATCCAATCCTCCGGGAACTTCAAAAAAGAGCGAACCGCGGCTGCGGAAGAGCTGTAAACGCGCTCCCATCAGCATTCCCTGACCTCGATGGTCGGTCGTGACAGTGAGTTTACTGCGGGAAAAGGTGGTGACTTTGTACCAGCCATTCATTTTTGGAGTAAAACTTACTTCCTGCTTTTTGAAGTTTGAAAAAGACTTGTTCAAAATCGTTTTACCGTTGGGATCTTTGACTGTTATCGTGCATGCCGAATGGCGTCTTGTAACGCCCGCTCCTGTGAGTTTGACGGTGATTTTTTCCCCTTTGCGGCCATCGAGCACCAGGGTTCGGTTGTTGCGGTATCCGATGCTCTGTTTGGATTTCGTTTTATATTTCTGTTTTACCGG
>JAZUPS010000143.1:0-4581 GCA_045605305.1 Victivallaceae bacterium | reverse complement strand
CCGCTTGGCCTCCGACTTTGGCATCTTCTCCGGTCGATTCCGGATTGGTTCGGGCAAAAACCGGTTCGATCCGGAACTCTTCAACCTCTTCGATCCTTATTGATCTGAAAATTCCTCCGCAAATAAATCGCGGAGTAATGTCCCATCCCCAGCTGTGGGCGCATTTCCGTAAAGTCATGCGGTCAAAGACTTGGGCGTTTTGCGGCCACTCTCCTGCTTCAGCCGGATGTTTGCGCGCCTCCATCCGGGCAGAACGTATCCGGATGGCGATCTCATGTTCTCCCTGAGTGAGAGAGACTGGGAAACGGTGTGGAATCAATGCGTTATTGCAATCTCCGATTTTTTCTCCGTCAACAAAAATTTCCGCACAGCAGTCTATGCCGTCGGCAGCGATCTCCTGTTTTGCTGAAAAATTTTCCGGCAGTGAAAATTTTCTGGTATAGAACCAGTCACAGTTTTCGAATTTTCGGAAATACTCCGCATTCATACCGAAATACGGATCTTCCGGAGCGATTCCTGCTGCTGCACAATCAAGTTCTATATCGCCGGGAACGGTAGCCGGAATAGAAAATACCCCCGGTGTTTTCAACATTCCGGGGGTAGTGATCTCTTCAGCACTCAAGGGACAGCAAAAAAGTTCCCATTGTCCGTCAAGAGAGTATGTTTTCATAACTTAACTTACTTTCTGATACCATTCAAACCGAAGATAGGCAGCCATTTATTGAAAGGAACCTGAATTACAGCTGTGGCAACGTGACCGTCAAAGAATACCACATTGTCTTTGCCGTTATGACGCTGAGGGAAGGTCTTTTTCAATACATTGGCATCGGTGACTTTCGGGTGATAGGAAACACAGAAATCGGTACGCTGTCTGGAAGAGGCACGGTCAAATATCGCTCCAACTTCAGCGGGATTTTTGATCCGGTCAAATCTTACCGGATTGCCGAAGCCCTGACCGCCAAAGTAACAGGCATGGGGCTTGGAGGTTTCAGGATAGGTGGCATTTGCCATATAAGAACTGCGCCAGCCGCCTTCAGCCCGGTTTTCTTCCAGAACCGTTTCCGGACAGATGAAAAGCTGATTTACTTTCGCTGCAGTATTGGAGTATTGACGGAGGAAGGGCCCCTGCAGATCCGTGCAGCCGAGATAAGGAGCAAGCATCTGCAAAAAGGTCAGACGGTGACCTTTGTAGGCGTAGTTTTCAATATAAGCGTAGCAGTTGAAGTTGTCATAGTCATCCCGGTACATGGAGAGAGCTTCTCCAAATTGTTTCAGATTGTTCTGGCACTGGACACTTTTTGCCGTATCAACACCGACTGCGGCATGGATGAGGGTAAAGAGCAGACCGAATACGGCAACGGTCAACAGCATTTCGCGATAATTTCTCACGTTTTGATTTCCTTATATTAAGTTATTGTTGAGGTTGATTCAGGGGAAAGAAAAGTTTTCCACGCTCATTGCCGAGCTTGGCAATGCCGGTTTCCGGTAGCTGGTCAAAATCGACCGTTAATTCAGAGAGCGTGCCAGCTTTGCGGGCGGGCAGGGGGAAGGTGAATTTTTTTGAACCGTTTTTGCCCTTCAACTCCACTTCCAGAGTCTCTGCCGGTCTGGCAACTGTATTGACCAGACGCAAAACCGACTTTTTGCCATTGGGCTTGAATTCAAATCCGGTCAAGCCGACCATGCCGGAAAAATCTTTCAATCCGGGGAAAATAAGCATGGTCATCTGACTTTCAAAGGATTCTCCGCTTTTGAGATTGCGGCTTTTTAAGACCGGTTCCATCGTCCGGATGCTGTTGGCGGAACGGTTGCCCCATGAGTAGAATAAACCATCCGGTTTCATCTCTGTCGGCGGGAAAAGCACCGCCCAGACGGCATCCTGTTTGGTTTCAACAAATGCCGCATAGTCCGCTCCTGGGGGCAGAAAGTGTTCGCCGTGTCCCTTCGTGAACATGAAATCCCGGGGGAAGGTTGCTTTTCCTTTGCCGCGCACCGGATTGGTTCCTCCGGCAACCGGAATACGGGCAAGCGCCGGTTCCACACCCTGAAAATTGTACCACAAGTCACATTTTTCACTCTGTCTGGAGTGGTTGGTGAACTTGGTCTTCCAGATGAAACCGAATCCATCGGGCAGCAGGGTAATGGAACGGGTGACTTCAAAACAGGTCGCTCCGTAAGCCTTGCTGTAAACGGTGATGGAATCATCTTTTTTTGCCGTTACCTGCATCGGCACAGAACCATTGACTTTGCCGCGCCAGAGCAGCTCTCTGATGCCCTGAAAATTGTCACCGCGGATTTCATGCAGCGGAGAGAGCCATATCCGGGTGATCTTTGTCGGATTGAGCATTTCTGCATTGCTTTTGTTGAGCTTGAATGATACCACTCTGCCCAGCGCATCGGGGGCGATGCTGATGGAAATATTGGCATTTTTCAGCGTGATCAATTCAGGTGAATAGGATTCCAGTACTCCGCGTTTGGGGGCGGCATAAAGCACCGCTCCCAATACCATGATCAAAAGAGTAATAAACTTCTTCATTATTTATTCTCCATTGCACCATTTTCAAAACAACGTGACCAGCGCATCAGCAATGGCGGGGAATTGAAGCGTTTGGCAACCTGACCACTGGTATTTGAATGGGTGACAAAAGGCAGCCAGTAGACGAAGCGGCGATCCATGATCCGTGCCAGCGCGATGTAGTTCTGGATCGCTTTGCGCGGAGTGGAACTGTGCAGGATGATGCTTTTCCCTTTGCGTTCAATACGGTCGCCTTTACCTCTGCCGACAGTGACTTCAATGGTCGGAATACCGGCTTTCCACTCCGGCAATTTCCCGGCTTTAGTGATCTTTTTGCCAGCGGTAAAGTCGAAGTATCCGGCAATGTGAGAAGCAATATCTTTTTCCGCCTCATTGGGGTTATCCGGCAGTTTTACCGCAACTTGAGGTTTGCCGTCGAAACCGACAAAGGGGAAACTGGTGATACGGATGGCAGGAACTGCAAAGATCGTGGAGGTGTAGACCGCCTGCAATTCCGCTTCGGCAGGGATGGTAACTTTCTCGCCCGGAGTAACTTTTTTGCCGTTGACCATCAATTCCACGGTGAATTGTTCTGCGACACGGGGGGTTACAGCAGCAGTAAAGGCGGTACTGTTATTCAGCTTTGCAGTATAGGTCATCTTGTGAATATCTTTTTTACTGCTGACTTTGGCGCTGAGTTTGCCATCTGCGGGCAGGGTATCCAAGCTGAATGCCGCTTCAAACAGCACCGGACGGCGTGAGGGGAGGGTGTAGCTGAAAAGGGTATCGCCATTGACGATCCGGTTATCCATATCAGCAAAGTCACGCATTTTCGGCAGGAAAAGCTGATATTTGCCGCCGAGTCCGAGGTTGTCTACCGCGAATTTGATCGGCATGGGCTCTTCGTAGGGGTTGCCGAAGAAGATTATGGAATCAGCCTGACGGCCGTAACGGGCTTTGTAGAGCATTTTATCCTCATCCAGCCCGATGGTGGCAACCGGCACGAGGGCGCGCCAGCCGAGATTGATGCATTCAAGCAGTTCCGGCATGGCGTACTGGCTGAGGCAGTTGCCGCCGTAACCGTAGTAACTGTTAGTCATGCCGTATTCAAAATCAGAGAAGGTGAGGTGGTCTCCGAGTTTTGTCCAGCGTTTGATAAATTCATCTCTGGAAATGCTTGCCCAGTCGGGAATGGTTTCCTGATAGAGATAGCCTTCGCGGACATGGAGAACCGTCGGGCGCTGGCCGGCATTGTAGCGTACATGAGGCATCCATGAGGGGAAAACGCCGCCGAAAAGATCGGTTTCGATCATCTGCATATCGCTGTTGCCGCCGCCGTTTTTCCAAACATAGAGGGGATCTTCCGGACGGATCTGGTGAACGAAGTCCACCAGCTGGTTTACTCCGCACAATTCATCAATAAAAACACCTTTTTCATCCCATGCTCTTCCGGCGACCTCCGGATTCCGGGCGGCGGCACCGTAGTGATTTACTCCGGGGGCGCCGCAGTCAAAGGCAAAGCCGGGAATATCAAGTTCCTGCGAAAGTTTGACAAGGTCTTCCATAAAGGCTTTGCCATAGCTGTTGCCGAACATGAAAACGCGGCGTTCCCGGTCGTGGTGGGTACTCCAGGGACCAAGTTCCAGAGCGACGCTTTTATCTTCAGCCAGAGAATCTTTATAGACCGTTTCCGCCAGCTGTTTTTCGCACCAGCCGATGCAGGCATAGAAAGAGTAACCGTATTTACGGGCATTTTTGTGGAAGATTTCGGCACGGCGTTTATGGAACTCTTCATGGGAGAGTTTTTTGTAATCAAATCCCTGACCGCACATGAGCTGACCGAATTTTACGGCAAAATCGCTGACCAGCGGTTTGTATTCCCACAACTCTTTGCGTCCATAGGCATCGCCGGAGCGTTTGTAAGGAGTGTATGCCCAGTCGATCGTGACAAATTTGCGGCGTTCAGCTTCGTAATTGGGTTTCCTTGCCCATGAGGCGTATTGGGCGTGGGCGCCGCGGATGTAGGGGTTATCCGGCCCGACAAAGGGACGGTAATCTTCCGGATT
>JAZUPS010000142.1:0-10069 GCA_045605305.1 Victivallaceae bacterium | reverse complement strand
CATCAACGCATTTTTCATATCTTTTCTCCAGTTTAAGAAAACTTCATAATACTATAGCATCAACACTCCAAAAGTCAACTCAAACGGCGGGAAATTTCTTCAATCATCATTTCCGAAGCCGCCGGTGCCGCAAGAGAGAGCATATTTCTGCCCATTTTCTCATACTTTTCCCGGTCGGCAAGAAAATCCGTGATGATCTCCTTTGCCCGGGCTGTACTCAAAGAACTGTTTTCCACCACCACCGCCGCCTGAGATGATTCAAACCAGCGGGCATTATCCATTTGATGACCTTCTGCGGCATAGGGATAGGGTATCAATACTGCGGCTTTGCCGAAAAGCGCCAGTTCCGCCGCCGTACTCCCCCCGGAACGGCTGAAAACCAGATCTGCCGCCGCCAGAACTTCACCCATTTTCCCGGTGGATTCCACCAGTTTCACCGGAAATCCGGCTTTTTCATACTCCTTTTCCGTAGCGGTAAATTTTCCCTTGCCGGTCAGGTGGATCACCTGAAACTCCCCGGCACACTCCCGGAAGGCTTGAGGAAGAACTTCGTTGAATACCGCCGCCCCCTGACTGCCGCCGGTAACCAGTATCAGAGGTTTTTCAGCAGTAAATGCAGTTCCGAACTCCCGGTTGAGCGCTGCCAGAGCGGAAACCTTGTCCATCCGGGTAAACTCCAGCAGTTCCGGACGCACCGGCATACCGACCGCTTTTACCTGCGCGCGGCAGGCATCCTCATTGACCGCCGGAAACGCCGTCCCGCAGAACTTCGCCCAACGGCTGAAAAAACGGTTCGCCCTGCCGATACGGGCATTCCCGTCGTGAAGAAAAATCGGTATCCGGCAGCTTTTCGCCGCCAATACCACCGGCAGAGAGGCAAAAGATCCCATTCCCAGCAACGCCTGAGGAGCAAACTTTTTCAACTCCTTTTTCGCCTCGCAGAATCCTCCGGCAAAACCTTTGATAAAACGCAGGGGATGTTGACGGTAATGGGGCATTTCGGGCAGAGCGACCGCATTTATCCCGTACTCCGCTGCGATCTTCTGCTGTGCCGGAGCATGAACTCCGGATAAAAGCAGTAAAACCTCCCCGCCGGAGGAGTTAAAAGTGCGGGCAATACTCAATCCCGGGAAGAAATGTCCCCCCGTTCCCCCGCAACAGACAGCCAGCTTTTTCAACTTCACTCTTCCACCTCTTCTTTGGAAAAATCCAGTCTGCACCATCTCTTCAACTGCCGGTGCAGACGTTCAGCATACTCCGGAACCCACGCATCCACTGCGATCGACACCAGAAATCCGGTCGCCACCAGCGAACAAACCATGTTGCTCCCCCCGTAACTGATAAAGGGAGCAGGCATCCCTTTGGTGGGAAATGTCCCGGAAACCACCCCCAGATTGATGATCGCCTGAAACAGCACCCCGATGGTCAGAGCGCACCCGAGAAGCATCCCCATCCGGCTGCGGGCATTCATCGCTATGCGGAAGGCGAAAAATCCCCATAATATGTAAAACACTATCACTGCCATCACGCCGAGATAGCCCAATTCCTCACCGATAATGGCGATGATGAAGTCCGTATGCGCCTCCGGCAGATAGCTGGCTTTCAACCGGCTGTCGGTCAATCCCAATCCCTGCCATGATCCTGACCCCAGTGCCATAAGGGAGTTCCACAACTGATACCCGCCGGCACGCTGATTGGTTTCCGGATCGAGAAAAATGGTCATTCTTCCCCAGCGCATCGGGTCAAAATATTTGATATAAAACACGGTCAGAGGCAAAATTATCATCGGCACCAGAAAGTAGCGCCACCGGAGATTCCCCACGAACATGGTAAAAAATGCCATTGCCGCCACCAGCACTGAAGTACCCATATCATCACCCCAGAGAATCAGCAATACAATGCCGCCGACTCCGGCTCCGATGCCCCAGATACCATGTTTCAAGCGGGTAAAGTCGTTGAAAGTACGCACATATTCAGAGCAGTAATACGCCACAAAAAGTGCCACTGCTATTTTCGCCAGTTCCGATGGCTGAAATCGGAAACTGCCGACAATTATCCAGCGGTGAGCGCCGTTGATCTCCCGGCAGAATCTTGCCCAGATCAAAAGCAATGCACACGCTCCGAGCCAGAGCCAGCACTTTTTGCAAAAGAAACGGAAACCGCCCAGCACTGCCGCCAGACCGAGCAGAGAACCGACGATCGACCAGATCATCTGGTTGCGGAAAAATGCCGCCGCCGCCGCCACATTGTTGCTGCTGGCGGAGTAGAGCATGGTCAAACCGAATGCCGCCAGAATCATGGTCATAAGCAGCAATCCAGCCGCCATGCTCACAGTATTGGGCTTCTCAAAGGCGCTTTCCGGCAGATCTTCTTCGTAATTGTTCCGGAATTGTGTCACAGTACCACCACTTCTCCCGGGAAAATTTTCTTCAATCCGTTGGCTTTCACCAGTTCAATGGCATCTTCATCATCCAAAACCAGCCGCGGAGAAAGCTCTATGACCGCATCTGCCTGACCGTCGGCAGTTCGGGGAACTTCCACTCCGGCAAGTTCCAGACGGCGGGCGTTGCGGGCAGTCAGCATCAAACGGCAGCTTTCCGCAGAATCCACTCCGGTGGCATTTTTGGTCGGCGCAAAGACCTCTGCCCGGTCGCCTTCAAGGATCATCACCTTTTCCGCCAGCGGCAGGGCATCGAAGATAAAGGATTCAAGTTTGACGCCGTTGGGGGCATCGGGAGCGACCTTGTTACCGTCGGCATCCAGAGAGGCGATCTTCTTATCTGCACGGTGCCACGGCAGTTGGAGCGTGCCGCCGGAAGTGAGTTTTTCCACAAAGTTCCGGGAAAGAACATGGATAGCCGGACTGCCTGCCACAAATGCGAGCGAGCCGTCGGCGTTCCGCTTTTCCGCCAGTTCATCCGGCAGATCGCTGTATTCGATGATCATGGTTCTGCCGCCGGAAACACAGAAGTTGCCCAGCTTCTCTCTGGAGTTGGTCTTGCTGAGCATGATGGCGCTCATTTCGGAGTTTTCAAGGGCGTGCAGACCGATGAACCGGGGAGAAACCACCGGAACCAGCGGGTTATCCACCTGAAAATAGGAGATGTATTCACAGCCGTCGGCAATCATTTTATCCAGCGCGCCGGATTTGCGCAGAGCCAGCAGGGTGCCGCCGTGACCATCCGGGGAGAGAGCAAGAGAAAATTTGCTGCTCAGAAGGAGTTTGCCATCCAAACCGAATGCGGGCATGGTTCCCTGAGTGAAGAAAAAGACATTTTCCTCCTTCAAGCCGAAAAACTTTTCCGCTTTGAAGTAACTTTCCGTCGCCTCCCGGTTGATGGGACTGGTCATAATGTACCAGTTGACCGGCTTGCCGTACTTTTCCGAAGCGCGGGCTATGGATTGAGCGAAGTAGCTGAAAAGAGTCCGGTTGGTGGCAGGCCCGATGGGATAAGTTCCTTTAGGTCCGTCAAAGCCGAGGCGGGTTCCCTGCCCCCCGGCAACGGTAAGACAGCAGACTTTTCCAGCTTTGAGCAGTTCTTTACCTTTGGCATCTGCGGCGGCATAAAGCTCTTTTTGAGCTGCATCAGCGGGAGTAAGGGGGTAGAAGGCAGCCGGAGCAAGATCAGAAGGGATGGATATTTCCGGCTTTTTCAACACATATTCAGCTGCCAGACGGGGGATTTCCGCCCAGTTGACTGCCGACAATTCCGCTTCAAACGCCGCCAATTCTCCGGCAGACAAATCTGCTGTAAAGCGCAGCAGATGCTCCTGACCGGCTTCTTTGATCAAATTTTCCAACTTTCCGCACATAGTAATATTCCTCCGTAATGCAGTTGCAGTTTTTACCTTTCAGGTAATATAATACCGGAGCGGAAAAAATCCACATATAAAAAAGTTTTTTTTCATTTTTTTTGCTTCTTTGAGAATTTTTTTATCGCCTCCTCCGTTATATGATTGTGCGCACCGTAGTATGATGATCAATGAATTGCAAGAAACGGAGTAAAAAAAATGGAAGAAAATCTGAATACTTCGCCAGAAGTGGAAGTTCCTGCCGCCCCCCAAACTCCGGCAGAAAAACCGAAGAAAAAACTCAATGGCGACCTGCGGGTGTTCGTTATCGCCCTGCTGACCTCACTCATCACCATTCTGGTCTATCACGGCGTTCTGATGGCTGTGCGCTGTTACAAAAGCAAATGCCAGACCAAAGCGAAATTCTGTATGGTTCAGGCGGCGAAATATCCTGCCGGGAAACCGCGCTTTGAGCGAAGAAGTTGCGACTGTCAGCAAATCCGTCACCAGCGCCGCGCCTCTCACCATCATCACGGCCGGCACGGCGACATCCGCCAAATGAGACCCGATCAGGGCAGACGGCAGATGCTTCGCCGTCCCCCCAAGGTCAAAAAAGCTGATAAGCCGGAAGCCGACAGCCATAAAGAAACCATGCCCCCACCGCAAGTACAATCCGAGTGACCCTACCGAATTGTATTTGCATCCCCCTCCGGAGCGATTACCCCCTTTTTCGTTCCGGAGGGTTCTTTTTTTCCGGATAAAAAATCCCGGCAGAGCAGTACGCATTGCCGGGATGAGGTCATGGGGGAACTTACTTCTTTTTTGCCAGTTTCCGCCAGTTTTCCAACAACATATCAGCGGTGTGGATGGAGTAACCGCTGCTGCGCGGAGTCGGTTCATAACCGCCGCGTCCATAATTCCATGAGTTGGGAATATAACCGCCGCCATACCCTTTACCACCATTGAAGTTGCCGTGCGAAGTCACAAGACAGAGACGGTCATTGAAAATACTGCGCCGCAGAGTCAAACCGATCTCCACAAATGGTTCCGAGGGCAAAGAAGCTATAACCGCAGAATCACCGAACTTCAAACAGCTCAAAAGAAACTCCGGTTTATCAGTCCGCTTTGCCTGTTTGAGCAATTCATTGGCAAAATATTTAAGGGCAAAGGGCGTACCTTTTGCCAGATCTTCGCTGGTAAGATCGCTGACGGATTCGGGGTTCTCCACATCCAGATCAGGGTACTTTGCCATGACCGCTTCCGCTTCGCGGATCTCTTCAGGGTCGATCTCCCGGCACTTGCCCTTCACCTTGCGGGTGTGGTAACTCAAACCTTTGCCCCCGACCGGAGTCAAATCATCCCAGATTTTGCGGATCGATCGGGCGTAACCGGTTCCTATGCGTTCCGGTTCAGCGTAAGTGGTCTGATTCATATCGGTGGTTACATCGAAGTGGTTGATATTGCCTGATGCACCGATCAATGGCAGCACCATTGCTCCGGGTGCCATATCTTTTTCCAGTTCGCGGCGCATAAAGCCCGGCCAATCCGCAGAAACACCGCAGCCGCCGATGGTGTCGGTGTGGTTGACAATACTGGTGATCAAAAGCGCCAGACCGGCATCGGTTTTAATCGCCAGCAGGGGGATTTGAGGATCGATCTCTCCTTCCGGCCGGAGAATTTCCGGATTCAGTTTCCCCGGATTGGTCACGACGGAACCATTCTTCATCCAGTAACGGCGGTTGAATTGGAAACGGGCATCGGCGGTCATGCCGCCAAGCAATTCGCCGGGATTCAGCTCATCTGCGGCATCTTCCAGAGCTTCGATGGCTTTTTCAGCGGCATATTTGACAAAAATTTCGCTGTTGGCATCGCGATTCACATCCGGAGCAGTATGGGTATGAGTAGCGCAAACAAGGGTATTTTTGATGGAAATATTTTTTATATCTGCCTTTTTGATCGCCTTTTCCACGGCACGATAGAGCCGGTAATTGACACAGAGCAAATCGAACTGGATGATCGCGGCATATTCACCGCCGCTTTTCAAAACGACAGCGCGGACTTCCAGATCATCCAGCACCTTATCCCACATGCGTTTGTTAAAGTAACCCGCCAGTGATATGGGAACCCGGGGGTTGATACATCTGCGGCCGAGACCGAATTTGATTTTCATAAAAACCTATCCTGTTTAATCACATATACGCACAGCGGGAAGTCCCCCTCCCCGCTGTGCGCCATAAAAATTTCTCAAGAGTAAAATCTTACTCCTTATCTTCTCCATTTTCAGCCTGATACTTGGCAATGATCTCACTTGCCACATTGCCCGGAACCTGCTCATAACGCTCAAAATTCATTTCAAATGAACCGCGTCCCTGAGTCATGCTCCGCAACTCGGTGGCATAGCGGAACATTTCCGCCATCGGCACTTCTGCGTGAACGATCTGCAACCCCTCATCCGCAGACATGCCCAGCACCCTGCCCCGCTTGTGGTTCAAGTCGCCGGTAATATCGCCCATGTAGGAGTCGGGAATACTGATGTCAACTTTCATGATCGGTTCCAGCAGAACCGGTTTGGCATTGGCGATAGCCTCTTTGAAAGCGGCTCTGCCAGCGATTTTGAACGCCATTTCGTTGGAGTCAACGGGGTGATATTTACCATCGTAAACTGAAACTTTGATGCGTTCCATGCGGCAGCCGACCAACGGACCGGAGGTCATGACCTCCTGAATACCCTTTTCGATCGCGGGGATGAAGTTTTTGGGAACAGTTCCGCCGACCACGTCATTGGTAAACTCATAACCATCTTCATTGTAAGCGATACGGAGGTAAACTTCGGCAAATTGTCCGGCACCGCCGGTCTGTTTTTTATGCCGGTAATGACCTTCACCGCTGGCGGTAATGGTTTCGCGGTATGGAACTTTCGGAGTGGAAAGCACCGCTTCGACTTTGAACTGTTCCTTCAAGCGTCCGGCAACGATCGCCAGATGCTGATCGCCCATACCGGAAAGGATAAACTCGTGAGTCTCATCATTCCGGGAAAGTCTGACCGTCGGGTCACACTCGGCGATCTTCTGCAAACCGGCGGCGATCTTCTCATCTTCGCCATTTTTAGCAGCGGTCACTGCATAAGACATGGTCGCGCCGGGGAACTGGATACCAGGCAGAGATTTGCAGTTGGAATTGGCTGCCACAGTGTCGCCGATCTTGGTATTTTTCAACTTCGCCACGGCAAAAATCGTTCCGGGCCCGGCTTCGGCAATGGGAGTCTGGCTCTTGCCGTTCATCATCAAAAGCTGACCGAAACGCTCTTTGTGCTGCTCAGTGATGTTATACACATCGCTGTCGGCTTTGAAGGTACCTGTAACAGTACGGATAAACGCCAGCTGACCGCTGAAAAGGTCGTTGACACTCTTGAAGACCACGCCGTAAGCGTCGCCGGATTCGACGATCTCTTCCGGGCCTCCCGGCAGCGGCACATACTCCAGCGGAGTGGGGAAAATATCCACGATCGTATCCAGAAGTTCTTTCAAACCGATCTCCTTGACCGCACTGGCGGCAAAGACCGGAATGGTGTTGCCCGACCGGACACTGGCGCGCAAACCTTTGCGGATCTCCTCATCGGTCAACTCTCCGCCATCAAGGAAACGCTCCATGAGTTCTTCATCGGTTTCGGCAATGGCATCCATCCACAGTGCGCGGCACTCTGCCACATCGTCGGCGATCTCTGCCGGAATATCTTTATCAAAAAGCACATTCACCACCCGGGAGAAGTCGGCATTTTTTCCCACCGGCCAGAAAAGGGGAATGATCACGTTTCTGCCGTGGTTTTTCCGCATTATCTCCAACGTGGCTTTGAAATCGGCACGGTCTTTATCCAGACGGTTGACCAGACCGAAACGGGGAATTTTACGCGCTTTGGCGATCTTCCATGCCCGGGCAGTTCCGATCTGGGGGCCGTCGATGGCATCGATCACCACCAGCGCGGCATCAGAGGCGCGGATAGCTCCGACAACCTGACCGACAAATTCACCATATCCGGGGGTATCGGTAAAAAAGAGTTTGGTATCCCGCCATGAACAATTCAGCAGTGATGCGTAAATACTGGATTGTTTGGTTTGCTCCTCAACCATAAAATCGCTTATTGTATTGCGGTTTTCCACCGTTCCGGCACGCTGAATAGCTCCGGTCAGTCGGAGAATCTGTTCGCAAAGGGTGGTTTTTCCGCTGCCGGAGTGACCGGCAACAACGAAATTACGGGTTTGGGCAGCACTGGACATCAAAATCGCTCCTTTCGTTTTGAGTTGAGATTTGCGTTATACAAAAATCTCTTTCTGGTGTTACAATAGCAGAGTTGCCATTTATTGTCAAGCGATTTTTTCAAAAAAAAGGAATTTTTTATAAAAATATGAGAAAATAAGTAGTTATGTAACTTTACAAAGCCGATCTCAAAATATCCCCCTCAGAGGAGTTTGGAAATCACCTCACCAGTCGGTAATGCAATGAATCAGCCGGGGAGAGCGCTCAAGTTTTTCCATAAGGGTCTGCCAGTTGATGCTCCCTTTGCCGGGGGGCAGAGGACGGGGAGAAATTCCGTCATTATCCGTAAGCGCCGCAGTAACGGCCAAGCCGGAAACTTTTTCAAACTCCTCTGCCGGGTCACCGGTCAGATTTGCACAGCCGGTATCAAAGCCGACACCGACATACTCTGAATCAAAGGAGGAGACGAACTGCGCCAATTCAGCAATATTTGCCCCGAGGAATTTTCCGGCATTGTTCTCTATTGCCAGCGTCACTCCGCACGCCTGTGCCGCCGGGAGCATTTTCCGGATGCTCTCCCGGAAGTTTTCCCACAGCTCCTCCCGGGAATAGCGGATAAATTCCGCCCCGGGGTGGAGAATAAAGGTGGTACACCCCGCCGCCGCCGCCCGTTCAAGGTAACGGATCTGGGTTTTCACGCTCTCATGTCTGCCTTCGGGGTCGGGCCAATTCAAATCGTTGTTATGAAACCAGATACCGTGTGCAGACACGAATTTCATACCAAGTGCGGATACCTGCGCAAGATACTCATCCATAAACCCCGGTTCCCACAGCTCCTTTTCATAGGCAAAGGCGCTGAAGGCAAGTTTACGGATGCCCTTTTTATGAAGAGAGGACAAAAGTTCCTCCCGTTGACCGGCAGATAACCTTTGTCCTTCGATACAGATCACCCTTTCCATAAATTCAGGGTGTCCGGTGTTTTTTGATCATTTCCCCGCAAACTTTCTTTATTTCGGCGGGGGTAAGCGCCCTTTTGAAGACCATGATCTCAGTGATCATACCTTTGCGCGGAGCATGGGGCCAGGGCATTGCCGGCAGCACAAGGTTCCCGCCGCCGCCGAATTTGGCGATCGGCTTGATCGCGGCTTTGCCTTTTGGGTAACCATTGTGATAAGTTGCTATCTGCTTCTTTTCAATATCGCAGGTAAAACCATTGACCCGGTAATAATTTACAGAAGTGAGCAAATCAGCCTTGATTTTTCCGTAGCTGAATGAACCGCAGTGCATTGCCAAAGGCGGAGTATAAAAACTGCCGTCTTCCACGTTGCCGGAAAAACCGAAGTTGCCATTCAAACTCACTCCGGCGTAAATGAAAGTAAAGCTCTTGCCCGCCATCACCTCATTGACAAATCCGGGGATATAAAGAGTCCGTATCTCGTTATCAAAACAAACCGCCGGATTGCCTTCCAGAGCGCGTTCACGGAAAACCGGCGCTTTCACCGGGCGTTTGGTCTTTTGCGGGATGACAAATTTTACCTGATTTTTGCTGTCTGACCACTCGGTGACTGCTCCGCCATCCGGAACTTTATCCAGCAGACTTTCAGCAGAAAAATAGTAATCCGGTTCAATTCCCCCTGCCTGCACCATAAAAGCAAGGCAGAGGGGAAAAAGCAGGGCAAAGAATTTTTTCATCTCATTTTACTCCCACAAAGTAGTTCAGATAGTATCCGGCAAGCTGGAAGCTGAGTTTGCCGTCTTTAACTTCGGACATCACCGGCTTGCGGCTCCTGTCAAGGATCTGTTTATCCTTGTTCCCCTGCTTGTAGAAGAGCGAATACTGACTCTTGTCTCCGGCAAGGGCGCTGCAGGTGACTTCAATATTTTTCCCTTCTGCTCCGGGCAGATGCTGTTTCAGGTCGATGGAAAGCTCTTCACAGCCGAAGTGATCCGGCAGTCTGCGGTAGCTGGCGATCCTGCCCAGCGGAATAACCAGCAGTTTGCCGTCAGCAGACTTTTTAAGTGC
>JAZUPS010000141.1:0-5501 GCA_045605305.1 Victivallaceae bacterium | reverse complement strand
GTTCCTGGCGGATGCCCAAAGGCATCAACCTGCACGGCATGGGCGGCACGACCATCCACAACTATCTGCACTGGGGAGACCTGACCAGCTTGAGCAGTCTGATTCCCCGCGATCCCAAAGCGATGAAAGAAAATCTCCTGAAGGGCGACCCCAATTTGCGGCGGCCGGTCTACACCATGCCGGTTCACATTTCCAGCAACGATCCGGAATACGATTACCTCGCCACGGAAACTGCTCAACTGCCCTCAACCAGCAGTCACAAATGGACGAAAAACAACGTAGTCGTGACCAACATGCCCAGTTGTGCCAATACGGCGGCATCCAACCTTTTCGCCTACCGCATGGAAAAACTCTATCAGGAAATGCCGGTTTACGGTCTTTACTTTGACATTGCCAACGCCAAGACCTGCCGCAACACTCTGCATGGTCACGGCGGTATCGATGCTTTCGGTCAGAGCTTCCACACCTCCACCGAATTGCCGCTGCGCAGCTTCTTTTTGCGGACATGGAAACTGGCGCTCAAGTACAAAAAGGAGATCCTGCTCCACGTTTCCGCCGGAAAATATACTCCGGTGACCCATAACTTCCTCCACGGTTTTGCTCCGGGAGAGGAACTCTACGGCCCATTTGCCGGAAATCCGGACTACTTCTACTGCGAATTGCCCGCCGAAAGATGGCAGACCCTCTACAATCCGCAGGTCTACGGCACGGAACTCTTCTTTCTGCTCCAGAGCCGCCGTTCCGCTTTGGGTCACGCCCACTTGAAGCACCGGCAGAAAGATTTTCTGGAAAATCCGGAATGGGCGATCCGGGCGCTGACCCCCATCATCCTTCACGATACCAACGTCTGGAACGACTGGGTGAATGACAACACCGTTGCAAAATGGTGGGCGATCCGGGAAAAAACCGATCTTCCGGCAGCAGAGTTTCTGGGTTACTGGGAAAATCCCCCTTATCGCTCGGCAACTGCCGGTGTGCGGGTCAGTCTCTACCGCTGGAAAACTCCTTCACCCTACCGGGAGTTGATCGCGGTGGGCAACTTTACCCGCAAAGCTCTGCCTGCCGGATTGACCCTCGACCCGGCAAAAGAGTATGTGGAATTGTGGAACAATAAAAAAGTTTCCGGCAGTGAGCTTGAAAAGATGGTCATTCCCGCCAATCACTTCCTGCTTATCGGAGTCAAATAAAATCACTCCCCCCGCCCCGCAGAAAAAGCCGTAATGCCCGGTTGACAAAACATATTTCCGGTGATATGTTGAAAAAGGTGCTTACCGGCAAAAATCCTTTGCGGGGTGGTAATTTGAATAACCAACCGTTTACAACGAAAAAACAAAGGAATCATAAAACCATGAAAAAAGTCCGTTTCGGCATTATCGGCGCTGACTTCAAACTCCGTGCCAATATGATCTTTGAGAACTACCCCAAAGATCAGAGTGAATTGACCGCGATTTGCGATCACAACCCGGCAATGCTGGAAAAATTCCGACAGGAACATCCGGAGTACAGCTCCGTCAAACTTTTCCTCGGTCACAATATGCGTTATGTGGAAAGCATCCTCAAGATGAAAGAGGTCATCGATTCCGGTATTAGAAGATCCGTTAAAATTTGACTGAAAAAGATTGTTGATGATCTGAAAATAGCAGTTTTCAGACATTTTTAATTGCCTCATCAGGAGAATGTAGTTATGAGAAAAAAACTTTCGGCGATATTGATAATTTTTGTTTTTGCGGTGACGTACGCCTCTGACCATGTTTATTTTCCGGAAATCCGTGCAAAAGCCGCAAAAGTCACGAAACTGTCCCAGGAAGATTTTGCCCTCGGCAAGGAGTTGATGATTGAGATCCGCAAATTGGCGGCGACACGCCGCAAGGCACTGCCGGATACAATATTGGTAGCAGAGTCTCTCTCTGCCGCGGGTAGGATGTGGTTTACCGATCACAACTACTCTGACCGCCAGCTTTTTGCTGCTCGGGATATGTGGGAGCCCTCCAACAGCCAATTCAAAAAAGCGGGGCATGCCAAGACTTTTGAATTGATGAAACTTTCCGGATTTGATGCCTTTACCACCTTTATGTACAAAGAACGAGGTATTAAATATCTGGAAAATATGGAGCATATAAAACCTGATTTCAAATATGTTCTGGGATTATGTCCCCGTAATTATGAGGGACGTTTGGAGGCAAACGCTTTGAAATCGGTATCGGCGAGCCGCTATACGTTCCGCCTGAATGGCAAGATCCTGCTGCTGAACTACACCTGGCTGGATTTTGAAAAAACTGGAGAATTTATTTCCCAGGTCGAAAAATATCTCGGTGAACCATTTTTGTATATTCATTCACAGGGAACAATTGAAAAATTGGAAGATCCTTTTGTATTCTGGTTCGCCGGAAAAGGTGTCCCGGCGACGACAATTCTTTACTGGTTCGATCATCTGTCCAAAATGCTTGAGATCTGTGCCGGTATCGCTCCGGGAGGAAATTTGCAGAATCCGGATGGTACATGGAATTATCGTTACCATGATGAGATCCTCATGCCGTTATTCAATGCCGTTCTGGCCCAGGAAAAATATAACGGCAAAAAGTTTTTTGCGCTGGATATTCTGCCCGGTTATAATAATTACCGTGGTAAACAGCGCACTTCGCATGACGGGACCAAGACCGTGCGCGGCTTTATGGAACTGGCATTGAAATATAAGGCCGATATTATTAAAGCCTTTGAGTGGGACGAGTACAATGAAGATACCCATTTCCAGCCGACAGTCAATAAACCAATGGCTCTGATGCGGATAATGAGTTATTATTCAGCGCGGCTTGACGGAAGGAAGCTGGCCGCTCTTCCCGGTGATGACCATACGAAGCCAAATTTGATTATCTCTCATCGCAAACAGATTCCCGGAGGAGTGGATTACGAACTGGAAGTGCTGAATGTGCCAGATTCAGATAAATCGGAGAAATTTCAGGTCAATGTCGAGATCCTCAATGAAAAAAAACAGGTGCTTCTTTCCCGTAAACTTGAATTTGACAGCGGAAAAATTCAGGATTACACTCTGCGTATTGCCAGTAAAGATTATATTTCCTCAAGAGTGCTGATCACCCGTCTGACCATCAATCATCAGGGTAAACAGCGGGTGATACAGGAGGGCTTGCCCTTTACAATGGTACGTCCGACGACGATCAATGACTCGACCTGGTATTCCACGCCGCTGCGCAATGTACTTTTCCCAAAACACGCTTCTGTTGCTTTCGGCAAAGCGGTCAATCCCGCCGGAGCATTGCAAGAAAGGATTGAGATCCCTGCCGGATTCAAAGCATCATTCCCGGAAAAACTCAACTCTCTGGAAGTCGTGCAGGACGGCAGAGACACCCGTTACACCTTTGATCCGCAGAACGAATTTCGGCAGAATGATCCGGATCGGGTGAATCTGATCTTAAGTTTTTATCGGTTGGAAATTTTTCCAAATTGCCGCTTTGACTTCCGCATGGAGATGAAAAATGCCCCCTCTGCACTCTGGTATGAAATGGCGAAAGATCCGAAAAACCGCTATTTGCCAAATGTCAGTGTCAAATCTTTTGAATTTTCTTTCGCCGACCGAAATAAACTGGCCGGATTGTCGGTCAATTCCTGGCGCAATGCCCGAGTGATTTCACTGAAAAAATCGGAATTTGATCAGGCTGTATTCTCTATAGAAGCGACATATGTTTCCGGAGTGAATAAGGGCAAAAAAGTTTTCTGGGAACTGCCTCTTGTCAAATTGAAAGCTGCCGGGGTGTATAACAGGATTTTTGCCGATGGTCTGCAGCTTGCCATTGAGATCCCTCAGCGTATGGATATGTTGCCGTTGCCGTTGAATACTCCGGATGTGCAGTTCAAAACAACTCTGCATACCGGTTATCCAACTGGAATTTTTGCCGTGCGCGCCGTTTCCCGCGAGGGTAAAGTATGGTGGAGCGCACCGCATGTGCTGTCGCAGCCGGAAAGCGGAAAAAGTATGGAACTCGCCCTCTTTCACAATTCGGCCGGAGCAATAAAAATCAATATCGACAGTTCCCGGGTCCCTCATATCCAATACCGTTTCGATCCATCGATCGCCGGAAATATCCTGACCACTGCTGCCGGACGGGAATTTTACGGCAACATCGGCGGTTATGATCTGGTTCCCACTGGATATGAGGGGTATCACTGCTCGGTTTACAGTATTCCGGGTGCTTTCAGGAGAAAAGCCCAAATTGGTGATGACCGTCTTTTCGTTCCCAAATATGAGAAACTTTCTGATGGCAGCTGGTGTTTGAATTTTACCGGAAAAGGTGAATTTATCGGTTTCCCACCATCGCTTTTTGCCCAGCGGACAGGCTATACGGTCAAATTTGAATTTATGCCTCTGGATATTGGCAGAGATCAGGTCTATTTCACACATTCCGAACATTCTCCTGCCGGATTCCGTCTGCGTACCGAAGATGGAAGACTGGTTGCGGATTTTTACTGCCGTCAAACCGGAGACGGCAAGCGTGAGACCTATCAGGTATTCAAAACCAATCTTGATCCGGTCGAGAGCAAATGGAATAAAATCGTATTCAAATATGATATGGATAAAGTTTATATCACGCTCAACGGGAAAACCGAATCATTCCCCTGCAAAGGAATCGCTCGCTGGTTTGCCGTTGGCGGTTTCGGTGGTGACGGTTCCAAATCTGTCAATGGCGATATCCATTATTTCAAGGGCAAACTCAAATCATTTGAAGTTATTCACAGCACCAGATAAGAAAGTTGTTAATGAATCATGAGTAATACGTTTCTGTTCTCTCAACCAGAGTGTTCTGCTTGCGGTGGATTTGCGGCGGCGCTCCGGGAACTTTCTTGCTTTACGCGAAAAAAAATCCTCAAATTTGAAAAAAAGGTTTACACCTTTGATAAAGCAGACTCTGTAAAAATGGAGCTTCCGGTTTCTAACACCATAGAAAAAAGCGACCGTAAGATCAAAAGTATCGGTTTGTGTATCGAAAATATTAATGATTTGACCATTGATGGAAATGGTGCAAAATTGCTGATGAATGGCGATATGAGTGCAATTGTCCTGAAGAACTGCCGCAATATCACGCTGAAAGATCTGACAGTAGATTATATCCGTCCCCGGGTTTCGGAAATGCGCGTGCAACAAGTTGTCGGCAATACTGCAGAGTTTCTCATCCACGAGGATTCACGGTGGGAATTGGATGGACAGGGCAGATTTTGCTGGGTCAATGCGGATGGAGATCTGGAAGATTCAGAGAGCCGTCAGGCAGTACAGGCAGCATCTCCCGATAACAGTTCCAATTTGAGAATGGGCTTCAATCCAGTACGGGATGCGGTGAAAACGGAAATCATTGAACCGGACAGGGTAAAATTCACTTATCTGGAAGTTCCTCCGGTTGAAGTGGGGCAAGTGTGGCAGTTCCGTGATCCCTCACGCCGGGAAAATGGTGTGGTTATTACAAATTGTGAAAATATCACGTTGAATGGTATGG
>JAZUPS010000140.1:0-17571 GCA_045605305.1 Victivallaceae bacterium | reverse complement strand
GGAACGGCGGAGTTGAACTCCGCAACTGCTGATTATTTCCGCGATGTCGCAGCGATGCCGGATCTCTTCAATGACATCTTTATTCAAATCGATGCTCATAAAAAATCAACAGCACTGCTCAAAGTTGGCGGAGTCTCTGGCGGGCAGAGGCAACATCTGCCGGATTTTTGTATACACCATTCATGCGGATAAAAAGATTGTAGAATTTTTTCACTTCCGCCGCCGGAAATTTGCACCGGTCAAAACACAGTGCTATCCGGTAAACCAGAGAGGGATCTTTGGCTCCGCCGCATTTACTCAGCGCATCCATCATAAAACGCTTGGAAGCGTCAAAATTACGTTTTTCCGCCTGACGGAGTCCCAGCATGTAATAAAGCGGTGCAGAACGGTCAAATTCCGGCTTATGTTTAAGAAGGTTGAGATATTGATCGGTGTTCGGCTCATTGCGTTTGATGCCGATGGTGGAAAGAAGAATCAGGGTGTCGGTATCTTCCGGTTTCAAAGTAAGGGCTTTTTCCAGCACGGCAAAAGCATCTGCCTGACGTTTCGGGTCAAGGGAATAGAGTCTGCCAAGAGTGTAATGGGCAGTGAAATCTTTCGGCGCAGCATTGACACACTTTCTGGCAAGATCGATCGCCTTTGCCAATTCGCCGCTTTTTTCATACGCCAAAGCCCGAAGGATCATCGGGGAGACTGCCTGGGGATGAGCTGTGGAAAGTTCCTCTGCCGTGGCAGCGGCACTCTGCCAGTTCCCGTGTTTAGCCTGATTGACCGCTTTGTTGAGTTTTTCGGTCGTGGAATCGTTGTTGCTGCAGCCGGTGATTATTAAAAATGCCGGCAGAATAGCGGTGATGAATCCGGTTGATTTCATGAAGTGTTCCCCCATATATGTTATTTTGAAAAATGTTTTTTTGCAAGCATACTTCCCGCGTAAACCACCCCCGACAAGACTACTATTGTCGGACCGGATGGCAGCGCCAGCAAACTGCTGAGAAGCAATCCGGCTGAGATGAATAAAGCATTGAATACTGCGGATAAAATCATCGTTGAACGCAAATGCGAAGTGAAACATGCCGCTGCCGCACTGGGAAGCGTGAGCAGTGCGATCACCAGCATTATTCCCACTATGTTGATCAGAAGCACTATGGTCAGGGCGGTCATCACCAGTAAGCCAAGGTAAAGGGCGGTTACTTTGATTCCGCGCAGACGGGCAAAGGTATCATCAAAAGTCAGCGCCAGCAGCGCGGGGAAAAAGATCACAGTCGGAATAATGATCGCCCCATCCAGAAGCAAGGTCATTATCAAATCTTCATTGGATAAAAGCAGGATACTGCCGAATAAGTAGCCCTGCCAATCAACATATCCCGGAGTGCGGTCAAGGAAAAGCAGACCGATGGACATGCCGATCGCCCAGACGGCTCCGATAACAGTATCTTCCCGTTCTTTTGCGTAGATACTGACGATCCCGACCGCGACAGCGGCAGCAACTGCGCCGATGACTGCCCCCAAAGTCGGGGTAAACCAACTGAGCATACAGACCCGCTGCAAAAAAAGCGCCAGACCGAATCCGCCGAGGGCGGCATGGGTGCTTGCTCCGGCAAGAGAAGATATTCTGCGGGTGACAACCATTGTCCCGATCACTCCGAGGGCAGGGGATATACAGAGTCCTATCAGCATGGCGAAACGGAGAAATGACCACTCCGGCTTAGTGAATATGGAAACAAAATCAATCATTGTGTTCATGCTCCTTGCAATGACAGAAACAGGCATGATCATGCTGGATCAGATTGACATGATGGTGATAAACCTCGAAGGCTGTTTCTGCAGAAAAATCAGTTGAATTGTGGATGTTGACGGTTCGGTTGACGCAAATTACCAAGTCAGTTTCACGGTTTACAAATCCCAGATCGTGCGAAACTGTGATCACCGTCATTTGGCGGCGCAATTCATCCAGTGTGCCGTAGAATTGTTCTTCGGCACCGGGATCGATATTTGCTGTCGGCTCATCCAGCAAAAGCAGTTGCGGTTCTCCTGCGAGGGCTCTGGCAATCAGCACCCGCTGGCGCTGACCTCCGGATAATCCGGCAAAAGAACGCTCCGCCAAATGGGAAATTCCCAAAATATCCAGAGCGTTCATCGCCGCCTCCCGGTCTTTTTTGCTGTAACCGAAAATAGTTGATGGCGTGATCCTTCCCATCAGGGCAACTTCCAGCACACTGGCGGGAAAAGAGGCATCAAGCTGATGGTATTGCGGCATGTAACCGATCTTTTTTCGCGCTTTTACAGGAGAGAGTCCAAATATTTTTATAGAACCGCTTTCCGGCTGCAGCAAGCCGAGCATCAACTTCAAAAGAGTACTTTTCCCGCCTCCGTTCGGACCGACGATACAGCCGGAGGAGCCCGCCGGAACTGCAAACGATACATTTTCCAGAACCGGTTGAGCAGTCGGAGCGTAGCGGAAAGAGAGATCGTTGATTTCGATAACAGGGAATTGATCAGCCATAAATATTATTTCTTTTCTGTTTTGAATCCGGCTTCAAGCGCTTGAGCCATTTTTTTCAAGTTTGCACAAATATCCGCTGCCAGCGGATCCAGAGGAACTGCATTGCCGCTGATCTGCCGGGCAAGGGCTTTGGCACTGCCGGGATTGAACTGTTCCTGAATGAAAATAGTGGAAATATTGTTATCTTTAGCCTCTTTGGTTATTTTAGCCAACTGAACCGGAGTGGCTTCTCTGCCATTAAGTTCGATCGCCCGCTGAGTTAAACCGTAAGCATCGGCAAAGTAACCAAAAGCCGGATGATAAACGAAGAATTTTCTCCCTTTGAACGGGGTAAGTTTTGCACTTATTTCCCGGTCGATCATCGCAAGTTCTTCCTTCAAAAGCCGGTGGTTTTCGCGATAAAACGCCTGATTTTCCGGGTCGGCAGCAACAAATTCCGCCAGAATGTTGTCAGCAATGATCGTTGCATTGGCGGGTGAAAGCCAGACATGAGGGTCGTGGTCATCATGGGAACAACCTTCATGGTGGTGATGGTCATGATTGCCGCCATCGTGAAAGGCAATACGGCGTATGCCTTTGGAAACATCGCAAATTTTCCGGTTCTGCTGCTTCATGAAATTTGCGATTTTATTTTCAAACGGCATGCCCGTTGAAAGCAAAATAGAGGCTTTTGCCGCATCACTCATTGTGGAACTGCGCGGAGCAAAATCGTGAGGAGTGCGCCCTTCCGGGAGCATTGACACCACCGTTACCCGGTCTTTCCCTATGGCAGATGCAATGCCGGCAACCGGAGGCAATCCGGCTGCAACAGTCAATTTGCCGCTTTTTTCCAGAGAAGGGCATCCGGCAAGCAACATAAGGATCACCGGCATAAAAAATGCAAAAAATTTCATTATATTCTCCTCGTTTCTGACAGATAAACATACATACTATAAATATAACACCTTTCCGGTGTCAAGTCAAGGTCTTTTTTTATTACTCAGACGATGAATCTCAAAAAGATGAGTTTTTGATAAAAAATCAGGAATGTTCAATAATCACAGACTTGAAAAAAGTGAAAAGGCGGTGTATAGTTAGCAAGTTGCACTTGTATACACAATGGAACGTTCCGGTTGCCACGTTTACTAACAGCGGCGCTTTCAGGTATCCGGAACCGGCAGGTGCGCGTTTGAACAGGTTAAAGCCGCATAAAACAGGTAGCTTATACCCATGAATAAGATTTTGGTGACCGGTATTACCGGTTTGGTTGGCAGTGCTTTTGTAACAGCTTTGCTCCGTGAACGCTCTGATTATGAAATCGTCAGTCTGGTGCGCGGAGGCGGTGGAAAAACCGCTGCTGAACGTGTGGAGTCGATCATCCGAGATGAGTGTGCCTTTGACGGATATCCGGAAGCAGCGGAAGATATTCTGAAAAAAATTCAGGTCGTCGAAGGAGACGTTGCTACCATCGTGCCGACTGAGCTGGTCAAAGATGAGAAGCTCAAAGGAGTCAATATCGTCTTCCATTGCGCAGCCGATGTCAACCTCGGCAAAGATCCCACCGGAAAAGTCTTCCGTATCAACTACGAGGGCACCAAAAACATGGTGGAATTGGCAAAATTGCTGAATGTTAAGGAATTCCACTATGTCGGAACAGCCTATGTCGCCGGAAAACTCCGCGGCACCGCCTATGAGGCAGCTCCGGTTGACAATGGTTTCAACAACCCCTATGAAGAGAGTAAGTTCAAAGGCGAATATCTGGTTCGTGAATCCGGAATACCTTTCTCAGTCTACCGTCCGGCGATCATCACCGGCCGCCGTTCCGATGGCAGAATCCGTAAACCGCTTGCCTTCTACCGTATTTTGGAATTCCTCGGCAAAGTGAAGAGCCATCGCTGCTCCAAGCTGGGTATCCGCCCGGAAGAGTATGTGGATATGCAGATCAACTTTGCGGCTGTTCCCTCTGAACACGTTTACTTCGTGCCGATCGACTATGTGCAGGAAGCTATTACCGCGCTTTTCCAGAAACCTGTGACCAACACCGGTTATCACATTACCGGCGACAGCCCGGTTACGACCCGTCAGATCGAAGATTCTGTCTGCAAAATTCTCCGCCTCGACGGTGTTTCTGTCGGCGAAAATAAGAACTCGGAAAATCAGGATGCTTCTCTGATGACCCGTTTCGTTGGCGACCTCTTCCCCTATTTCAGCAGTGATATCGTGTTTGATCAGAGCAACGTGCGCGCGGCACTGGGTGATAAAGTTCTGGATTGGGAATATGGTACCAAAGGTCTGGAAACTTTGATCAAATCTTTCTATCTGGACTACTTCCCCAATGTGGAATGGTTGAAAACAGTGGTAACTGAGGAGCCGACACGACTCCCCCGCCGTTAATTTGTATTCTTAGAGGTGCTATTGTGGAAAAAAAGCTGATTTCTGTCATGCCTTGTCTGGATATGCGTGCAGGCAGGGTGGTAAAAGGTGTTCATTTTGTTGACATTGCGGATGCCGGAGATCCGGTTGCGTGCGCTCAGGCGTACTGCGCTGCCGGAGCGGACGAATTGGCTTTATTGGATATTACTGCGACTGTTGAAGCGCGGGATACCTTGACCGAGGTTGTCCGCAAGGTTGCGGATGTCTGCACTGTTCCATTTACTGTCGGCGGCGGTATCCGCGATTTGGAATCTGCCCGGGCGGTTCTTGCTGCCGGAGCGAACAAAGTATCAACCAGCAGTGCTGCATTCCGTCGTCCGGAATTGATTCCCGAATTGATCAAAGAGTTCGGTGTTGATGCGGTGACTGTGGCGATTGATCTGGATGTCAACCCGGCGATGCCTTCCGGTTATGAGGTGTATATTGACGGCGGACGTACCGCTACCGGTGCGGATGCTGTTGATTTTGCCAAAAAAGTTGATGACTTCGGAGTAAAGGTGATATTGCCGACCAGCAAAGCCGGTGATGGAGCCAAGACCGGCTATGACTTGCCGGTGATCCGGGCAATGGCACAGAGTTGTTCTGCCAAGATCGTTGCATCAGGCGGAGCAGGAAAATTGGAACACTTTATAGAGGCGGCTGAGGCTGGAGCGGAAGTTCTTTTGGCGGCATCGGTGTTCCATTTCAATATGATATCGATCCCTGAATTGAAAGCCGAGCTTGCTCGGCATGGATTTCCGGTTCGATAACAAGAGCGATATGGCAGTTATGGGTGGCGTTTCCGGAAAATATTTCTGAGACGTCACCTTTTTTGACTTTTCGGGAGAAGAACTGCAATGGCGATAAAAAAAGGTCCATCAAAAAAAACAACACCTAAAGATAACAAAAATCCGGCGGCAAAAACAGAGGGACAGGAAAGCGGAGCTTTCCGGAAGATTTTATTTACCCTGGTGATTTTGCTGGCGATTGTTTTTTGTTCGCTTGTGGTGTGGCTGGTGTGTATGATCCCCGGTCAGTTGATGTACGAAAATCCCCGGTTCAAGCTCCGCAGAATTGAGGTCAAAAGTTCCGGTTACTGGCATGGGAAAGGGGATAAACTGCTTTCCCGTCTTGCGCCGGAAGTGGTTTTGGATACCAATATATTCCGTCTCAATGCCGGAGAGATCCGGAAAAAGCTCCTCGCAGTTCCCAGTATAGAAGAGGCGGAAGTTCAATTTGTTCTGCCGGATATGGTGGTTTTCAATATCCGGGAACGCATCCCCCGTGCCGAAGTCGGCGGAGGTGCGGTGATTGATGAAAATGGAAAAATTTTCAAACGCAGTGAATCTTCTGCCGCCAATCGCACTCTTCCGCGCTTGATTATAAGCAATCCGGATAAAAATTTGCAAAAAGAAGCAATCCAGCTGATCACTACCGCGACCCGCGAGTGCAAGCATATCGTTATTGAAAGCGTAAAAATAGAGAGTGCTTTTTGCTTGGAAGTGCAGTTGATCACACTTTTGCACGGCAATCAACGCTGGAAAGTCTTATTCCCGGTCGGTACAGAGAGTTACAGCACTCTTTTTGATAAACTCCAAAGCGCTATTCTGCACACTTATTTGAAACGTGATAATCCGGTCGGGTTTGATTTGCGTTTCAAAACCTATGCCGCCCCATTGTATCAGTAGTATTTTTTTGCAATAATATCTTGTTTGGATTTGCAAAATGTTAGGAAAGCATGTATATTAAAAACTAAGTAGTTTCATGGGGTGTTTTTTCAGGAGGGGTGCTTGATGAATTGGGAAACTGAAGATCTGATGATTTGCCGGCAAATCGTTGAGGTGTCTGATACTTTGCGGGAATACTGGCTGAAAAACAACAGTCAGAGCAATCAGCAGAAAATCATGTCACTTACCATAAGCCAGCAGAGAATGTTGCGGGTGGTTTGGCAAATGACATGCAGAAACCCGGAGGGAGTTATTTTGCGGGAACTTGCGGATAAACTTGGTTTATCCAGCAGTGCTGTATCGGTGATGGTTGATAATCTGGTGCAAAAAAAAGTTTTGATACGAGAGCAGCAGGCGGAAGATCGCCGGAAAGTTTTGATCCGGTTGAGTAAGGAAAATATGAATGAAATTTTTCGGGCAGAAAGCGGTTATATTCCTCTGATTGAAAAATTCAGAGAGCAGTGCGACCCGGAAAAACTGCATTGTTTTGAAGAGATATTGTCTGAGTTGAATCAGTTTTTAGCAAATAACAACAACTAAGGAGAGTTGAAAGTGAAAACAAGTTTTAAACATTTATTGCTTTGCGGCATCATTTTTGCCGGTATCGCGGCATCCGGCGCTCCCGGAGCAGCTCAGGGGATTCCGGTTCGGGTCGGAGAGGTGCAGAGTATCTCTTACGATGTTTCCCGGAAATATATCGCAAAAATTTCTGCTGTAGATGATGTTTCCATGGTCGCCCGGGTTTCCGGAGTGATCCTCGATCAGAAATTTGCCAGTGGTGATATTGTAAAAAAAGGGCAGCTTCTGATTGTTTTGGAAGATACCACTTATCTTGCTGCACGCAACTCAGCCAAAGCCAAACTTGCCCAGTGCGAAGCGGAGTATGAGTTTGCCAAACGCAATCTTTCCCGTCAGCAGACTCTGTGGAAGAACAAAGCCACTGCAGAAAGCACCTATGATGAAGCGGTGCGTTCTGAAGCAACAGCCAAAGCCGCTGTGGATGCGGCCAAAGCCGCTCTGCTGGATGCCGAAAATAATCTCAGTTATACCAAAATAATCTCTCCCATAGATGGAAAAACCAACCGCGCCACCTATTCCCCCGGCAACTATGTCACTCCGGGCAGCGGAACTTTGGTAAATATCGTTTCCATGAATGAGATGTATGTCAACTTCTGGATCAGCATGAGCGATTACCTCAATATGTTCGGCGGATCTTATGAAAATCTTCGCAAAGAGGCAGTTTGTCAGGTTATTCTGGCGGATGGCAAAGTTTTTCCCGGAAAATCTGAAATCGTTTTTATCGACAACCGCGTGGATAAAGATACCGATACCATTCGTATCCGCCTGCTGGTGAAAAACGATAATTTCGTGCTGATCCCGGATAGTCTGGTTTCTGTGCGGATTTCCAAAAAAGATCATAATCGTACCGCGGTTCCGGTTTCTGCGGTGATGAATAACGGAGATGTTACTTTTGTCTATGTCCTCGACAGCAAAAACATTCCGCAGGTTCGTCCGGTGGAGCTGGGAGCGGTTCAGGGAAAAAATCAGATCATTCTCAAGGGTCTCAAAGCCGGTGAGCGCGTGGTCTTCGATGGTACTCACAAGGTTTTCCCCAACCGTCCGGTAACTCCTGTTCCGGCGGCGAAAATGGAGACTAAGTAATCATGTTTTCGCAGATATTTATTGACCGCCCCAAACTGGCAATGGTCATATCCATTGTTACAGTTATTGCCGGGGTACTTTGTCTTTCGCAAGCTCCGATTGCTGAATATCCGGAAATTGCACCGCCGACGATCATGGTTATGGCAAACTATACCGGTGCCAGCAGTCAGGAATTGGCTGATACGGTGGCAACTGTTATCGAAGAACAGTGCAACGGTTTGGAAGATTTGCTCTACTACAGCAGCACTTGCAGTAATACCGGAATGTATTTGCTGGAAATCACCTTTGAATCAGGTTCCGACACCGACATTAACCTGGTGAACGTACAAAACGCAGTGAAGCGCGCAGAACCGTTACTGCCGGATGTGGTAAAACGCAACGGTGTCCGTCAGTTCAAACGCAGCGGAGATATTCTGGCATTTTACAACTTCACCACCGATGGGTCAAAAATGACCTTGACGGAATTGTCCAACTTCATCCGTACCAACGTGCGTGATCCTCTTTCACGCGTGCCGGGTATCAGTGAAGTTTCGATCATGGGTGAGCGTAACTATTCCATGCGTCTCTGGCTGGACAGTGCAAAAATGTCCAACCTCGGGATCGCGGTCTCTGATGTTTCCAATGCGATCAAATCCCAGAACGTTCAGGCGGCAGCCGGTTCCATCGGTTCAGAGGGCAGCAGTGATTTTATCCAGTTGAAGCTCTCCACTCTCGGGCGTCTGCATACGACCGAACAATTTGAAAATATCGTTGTCCGTTCCAAAGAGAACGGCGAACAGGTCAAGGTCAAAGATATTGCCCGGGTCGAACTCGGCGCGGAAAGCTACTCCAACGGCAGCCGTTTCAACGGCAAAGATGCTATCGGCTTGATGATCTACCGCAATACAGATGCCAATGCGTTGGATGTGGTGGCGAGAGCCAACGCGCTTTTGGAAGAACTGCGGAAAACCCAGTTTCCTGAAGGTGTTGATTATCAAATCGGTTATGACCCGACTGAATATATCCGTATCACTATGGCGGAAATTTTTGAAACATTGATCCTGACTTTGATTCTGGTGGTGGCAATCACCTTTATCTTCCTGCAGGATTGGCGGGCGACTCTTGTTCCGACTCTGACGATCCCGGTCAGCTTGATTGGTACATTCATCTTCCTTATCCCGCTTGGTTTTTCCATCAATTTGTTGACCATGTTCGGATTGATTCTGGTTATCGGCTCTCTGGTGGACGATGCTATCGTGGTTACCGAAAACTGTATGCGTCTGATTGAAGAAGAGGGATTGTCGCCGAAAGAGGCTGCCAGCAAAAGTATGAAGCAGATTACCGGCGCAGTCATTGCAACAACTCTGGTGATCGTGGCGATTTATGTGCCGGTGGGATTTTACGGCGGAATGGTGGGAACGATTTATTTGCAGTTCTCTGTTACCATGTGTATTTCGCTGTGTCTTTCCACTATCAATGCTCTGACATTGAGTCCGGCGCTCTGTGCATTGCTGTTGCGCAAACCCAAAGAAAGCAAAGTTTTCTGGCTCTTCAATAAGTTCCTCAGCGGATCATGTGCCGGATATATGAAAATTTCCCGTTTTCTGGTGCGCTATGCGATTATCGCGATTGTGATCTTTGCCGGTGTAATCTATATGAACTATCACTATCTGACAACCATTCCTTCTTCCTTTATTCCCAGCGAGGATAAAGGTGCGGTCATGGGTATGGTCGAGTTGCGCCCCGGTGCAACTCTGGCTGAAACCAATGCGGTATTGAAACAGGTGGAAAAGAGCATTGAAGATATTCCCGGCGTGAAAAACTGTATCAGTATTTACGGTTACAGCTTTACCAGCGGTGCCGGTGAAAACGCAGGAACATTTATCGTAACTCTGGATGACTGGGCGGAACGCCAGACTCCGGAAACTCAGATCAATGCCATTCAGATGAATTTGCAGAAAGTTGCATCACAAATTCCGGAAGCGCGGATCAACTTCTTCCAGCCTCCCGCCATCATGGGATTGGGTGTGACCGGCGGTGTTACCTTTATGCTTCAAGCCAATGCCGGACAGTCCCCGGCGGAACTTCATCAGGCTATGAATAAAATGCTTATGCGTCTGAATACCCAGTATCCCGATAAGGTGTTGATGGCATTCGGCAGTTTTGAAACCGGAACTCCGGAATTGTATCTGGATATAGATCGTGAAAAAGCGGAGGCTTTGGGCGTGCCTGTGGATAAAGTCTTTGCGGTGCTTGCCGGAAATGTTGCATCTGACTATGTCAACGACTTTAACTTGATGGGGTACTCATTCAAAGTAAAGATGCAGGCTGAAGATAATGAGCGTGCCAACGCCAATGAGTTGCTGCAGCTGATGGTGCAGAGCAAACGCGGTGCAATGGTTCCTTTGAGTTCCTTTGCCACTTTGAGACGTACATCCGGATCACGTTCTCTGACCCGCTTCAACCAGCTGCTCTCTGCAAAAATCACCGTTCAGGCTAAGCCGGGCGTCAGCAGTCATGTGGTGATGAAAGATATCGAAACTATCATGAAAGAAGACTTCCCCCGCGGTTATCAGATCAGCTGGACTGATATGAGCTATCAGGAACGCGGCAATGAAGGCCGTATCGTTCAGTTGTTGATTCTGGCACTGATCTTCGGTTATCTCTTCCTTGTCGGTCAGTATGAAAGCTGGACGATCCCGATCTCTGTTGTTCTCAGCTTCTTCTTCGCCATGCTTGGCGGATTCATCGGTATGAAATACAGCGGACTTGACTTCAGTATCTACGCTCAGTTGGGTATCGTTATGTTGATCGGTCTGGCATGTAAGAATGCTATTTTGATGGTGGAATTTTCAAAACAGGAGCGGGAAGCCGGCAAGTCCGTGGAAGAAGCGGCACAGAATGGTTTCAGTCACCGTTACCGCGCGGTGCTGATGACTGCGTGGTCATTCGTTATCGGTGTGTTCCCCATGGTCATTGCAACCGGAGCCGGTGCCGGCAGCCGTCAGGCGATCGGTATAACCACTTTCTACGGAATGCTTTTGTCAACGATCATCGGAATTGTCTTTATTCCGCCGTTGTACGCCTTCTTCCAGCGTGGACGTGAAATGGTCTACGGATGGTTCGGCAAGGGTAAAAAACAGGGATAAATATAACTGTGGTAAAAAAACTCCTTTTCTGCTTGACGATTTTGGGTACTTGCGGAGTTCTCATGGGGACTCCGCAGGAATCCGAACACGAGCGTCTGGTTCGTGAAAACCGTATTTTACGGGAAATGTTGCTCAAGCAGGAGCGGGAACTGGCTGATTACCGTATATGGATCGCCGGATTGGGAGTTGATTACCGGAAAAATAAAGTTTCCGACCGGGAAAAGTTGTATCTTTTTACCTTGCAGGAGTTGGCAAAGCGGGGAAACTTGCTTTCCATGTCTGCTCTGGCGGTAAGAGATGAATGCCGCAAGCTGCTTGCAGAGCTTCCGCTTGGTCCGGCGCGAAAAGCCCAGGTTGAATTGCGTCTGGATGAATTGGAGCGTTCCGCTGCCAAACTTGCCGGATTGACCATTCCCGGTGATGCTCAGGCATCAGCCTGCCGGGTTCTTGCATTGAACAGTCAGCTGCAAGTAGCGGTTTTATCAGCAGGAGCCGGGGCGGGGGTCTTCCCCGGAATGATTTTTCATGCCAAAAACAAACCGGAATTAAAAATCCGGGTGATTGCAACCCGTTTTGAAGGTTCTGTCGCTGAAATTGTTGAAGGCGCGTGGGAAGATTTGGTTCCCGGAATGGAGATGAGTGCCTTTCAGCAGCTCAAGGAGCCGCCGCGCCCCTTGATAAAAAGGTAATATTAAGGTAAGCGCGAAGTCATGCAATTTACTTGCATGACACTTGAGCAGAAGGCAGTTTTACGCAAGGATCGGGCATCAACCGATACTGTGGACAGCGCGAATACTAAAAAGGCAATTTCAAAATAATGGAATTATTCCAATATCTTGAAGCAGTATTTTTGTGCCGATCAAAATAATGATTACTCCTCCGGTAATGGAGAGTTTTTTTGCCGCTCCCGGTTTGGAGGATGCCAGTTTTTTCCCGATAATTACGCAAATAAAAGATACTGCGCCGGTAATGATACCCATCATTGCAGCAGGCAGCCAAATCGTGGAATTGGCAAAAGCTAATCCAGCCCCCACCGCTAAAGCATCCAAACTGGTTGCTACTGCCGGGATAAATAAGTTTTTCGGAGCAAAAAACTCCCCCAATGGGCAACTGTTTTTTTCAGAATTTTCCCCCTGACAAGCCTCCCAAATCATTTTGCCGCCGACAAAAAGCAGTAAAAAGAAGGCAAGAAAGTGATCGATTTTTTCTACCAGTCCGCTTAATAATTCTGCCGCAAAAAATCCGGTCAGCGGCATAATGAATTGAAATCCGCCAAAAAAACAAGCGGCGTTGAATGCACAATGCCGCTTTGAATATTTTCCTGGACAGAGCGAACCGCTGACTGAAACAGCCGCAGCATCAATAGATACACCAAAGGCAATCAGCAGAATCGCAATCAAGCTCATCAGCACTTGCCTATCAGCAACGCCATCAATGCTTTCTGGGCATGGAGACGATTTTCTGCCTCGTCAAAAACAATGGAACGGGCAGAATCCATCACATCCGCCGCAACCTCTTCGCCGCGATGAGCGGGCAGGCAATGGAGGAACTTGGCATCCGGCTTGGCTTTTTCAAAAAGTTTGGAAGTAACCTGATAAGGACGGAAAATTTCCATTCTTCTGGCGCGTTCTTCCTCAAAACCCATACTGACCCAGACGTCGGTGTAGAAGTAGTCAACTCCTTCAGCAGCTTTGACCGGATCTTTTTCCCACCAGACGTTTTTAGCATCGCCAATCAATTCTTTGCTGGGGGACTCCTCTTCCGGAGCGGCAATGACCAATTCCATGCCGGTAAGTTTCGCCGCAAGGATCAGGGAATTCGCCATGTTGCTTCTGCCGTCACCGTAGAATGCAATGCGGATGGAGTTGTCAACTTTGCCGGAGTATTCTTTGATGGTCAGCATATCCGCCAGCAGCTGGCAGGGGTGAAACTCATCCGTCAAGGCATTGATCACCGGAATTGTAGCGACCCGAGCCAATTCCGCAACTTCTTCATGAGCAAAAGTCCGAATCACGATTCCGTGCAGATAGCGGCTCAAAACATTGGCAGTGTCAGCCACAGTTTCACCACGGCCGACCTGCATTTTGGATTGATCCAGATAAAGCGGACGGCCGCCGAGTTCACCGACACCGACTTCAAAGGAAACCCGGGTACGGGTGGAGGATTTGGCAAAAATCAGACCGATGCTCTTGCCGGCAAGGGGAGTGTAACTCAAATCGCCGCGCTCTTTTTTTAATTTGATCGCCAGATCAAAGATTTTTTCCAAATCATCTCTGGTGATATCCTGCAGAGTAAGAAAATCTTTTTTCATTGCTAAAAAAACTCCTTGTTGTATTCTGACCGGCACAGCCGGTGATATTATTAATTCAACCTATCTGTTTGGCAAATTCCGCCAGAGCTTTGTCGATCTTTTCGACTGCCAGAATAGAATCTTCCCGGGTGATGGTCAACGGCGGAACCAGACGGAGTACGGTTTCTCCGGCGGTCAGAGCCACCATATTATCTTTGAGCAGCAGAGATGCCACCGGTCCGGCAGGGCGGTCAAGCACCACGCCGATCATCAATCCCATGCCGCGCACGCACTGGACGAATGAGTATTTTCCGGCAATTTTGCTCAATTCATTACGGAGAAATTCACCTTCTCTGGTACAGTTTTCCAAAACACCATCCTGATCAAAAGCATCCTGCACCGCCAATGCCGCGGCACAGGCAAGGGGAGTGCCGCCAAAGGTGCTGGCATGATTGCCAACTTCAAAGACATCGGCACATTTTTTGCCGGCAATGATCGCTCCCATGGGGAAACCATTGGCAATGGCTTTTGCCATGGAAATAACATCCGGCTCCACTCCGAACTGCTGGTAGGCAAAGCGGGTTCCGAGACGTCCCATGCCGCACTGGACTTCATCGCAGAGCAGAAGGATATCTTTTTCATCGCAAAGCGCACGGACTTTTTTGAGATAATCCATATCGGCAGGGAAAACACCGCCTTCACCCTGAAGCATTTCCAGCATGATCGCACAGGTCTCCGGAGTTACCGCAGCTTTCAATGCTTCAAAATCATTGAAAGGAACCTGTGAAAATCCCGGCATATCCGGTTCAAAGGTTTTGCGGTATTTGGCTCTGCCGGTGGCTGCAAGAGTTGCCAGAGTTCTGCCGTGGAAACTGTTATCCATGGAAATGATGTGATTGCGACCGGTACGGTTGCCGTAACGGCGGGCAAGTTTGATCATTCCTTCATTGGCTTCTGCTCCGGAGTTGCAGAAAAATGCTTTTCCTCCGGCAAGAGACTCTTTGACCAGTTTTTCCGCAAGGCGGGGCATCAGCTCATTCATGTATAAATTGGAGATGTGTACCAATTTGGCACACTGATCCTGAATGGCGCGGGTGACCCGGTCGTTGCAGTGCCCCAGAGAACAGACCGCAATTCCGGAAGCGAAGTCCAGATATTCATTGCCGTCATCATCCCACAAACGGGCGTCCTTTCCGCGGACAAACATGATCTGCGGATTATAGGTCGGCATTACATAAGAGTCAAATTTTGCTCTTGTTTCTTCAAAAAGTTTTCCCATAATATCTTTTCCTTAATAAGTAATATCAAGTAAACAGATAATATAAACCGTCTTTGTCGAAAAAGCAAGCTAATGTTGCGATAAGAACTTGACATTTTGCAATTTTTCAGCTATATTAAGGCAAACAGCATTTTTTCAGGAGCAATGTAATGAAAATAGTTCACTTCTCGGATCCTCACGGCGGTGGTCCGGCAGAAGATTGGATGGCGTATTTTGACAAGCGCTGGGTCGGTGTATTCAACTATTGTTTCCGGCGCAAGTTCCGTCACGATCTTTCACATCTTGCCCAGGCAGTAGAATATATACTTGATACAAAGCCGGATATGGCGATCTGCACCGGTGACTTGACCAGTGCCGGTCAGCCGGGAGAGTTTGAAAGGGTGCTGAAGATACTTGAACCGCTGTATAAATCAAATATTCCGCTTTTTTATACCCCGGGAAATCATGACTGCTATGTTCGCCGCCCCAAGTGTGTTGCCGCCGTAAAACATGCTGTTGAAGTCATGTCGCAGGGGAAATACACCTTTGATTCCATGCCGCAAAAGATCGTTTTTGAGGGGGTGGAGCTGCTGATCATAAATACCAGTGCGCCATCCAATTTGCTCTGTTCATGGGGATTTTTGAAAGATAAAGACCGGCAGTTTGTGGAAAGCGCGTGTATGGAAGATAATGGACTGCCCAAAATTTTGATTTCCCACTATCCGATGACAGAGGAACATCCTGTATTGCGGATGCGTCACCGGCTTTTCGGGCAGGAAAAAATCCTTGAATTGATGGCGGATAAAAAACTCGACCTGGTTCTTTGCGGTCACGTTCACAAACCATATTTAAAGGTCGATGAACAGGGCAGGGGGGAGTGTTGCGCCGGATCGGTCAGCAGCAACGCCTCAATGGTGGAAATCGATTGCGCCCCATCGGCTCATTCGTTCAATTTCAAGACAATATCTCTTTAATGGCGCATATCCATTGCCACATTTATGGCAAAGGTTCGCAGAGCCAATTCATCACTGACATTAAAGCGCAAAGTATATTCCAGATCTTCTGCTTCTTTCAGTATTCTGGAAGCCCGTTCAAAATCAATGGCAACGGGGATCGCCAGATGATCGAAAAGCTCCGGATTGGGCAAGTTTGAAACAGCACATCCATTTGCCAACAGAAAAAGTTGAGAACAAAAGGTGGTTATCGCCGCGATAAAACTGCGCCGGTCGCGGATGTAGGCACCGCTTGCGGCATCATTTTTCCGCGCTTCGACCCGTTTGATAAAAACGGCATCGTCACTGAGTTTTGCATTATCCATTATTTCAGCAAAGTCATCTTCCGCAGAAAGTTTGGCATTTTCTTCAAGTCGCGAGGCGATTTTTATGAGTTTTTGTGCTGCAGATTCGACTTTTACCAGATCACAACCACAATTGAAGCACAGATCCCAAAGCGCCTGACGGGTCTCATCTGCTCCGGCAAAGTTGAATTGGTACTTATTATCCGGCAGAGGCAGAAGCTGACAGCGGGAACGGGTCGTCGGTAAAAGTGCAGAAGGATTGGCACTGGTCAAAATGATCGTAGTTTCCGGCGGCGGCTCTTCCAGTGTTTTCAATAGAGCATTTTGAGCTTCACTATTCATGCGGTCGGCATCATGGATCAGCCCGAACTTGCGATGAGTTCCGGAGGTAAAGCCCAAATGATCAAGCATATTCCGCAATGTATTCGGCTCCGGATTGACTCTTTCTCCGACTTTGATCTGAAACATTTTGCCGACCGGAGAAATTGAGTGGCAATCCATGTAATTGCCATTGGCTGTTTGAGTACAGAAGTGACAAGTTCCGTCAGGCTTGCCGTTGACGGAATTTTTGCATCCGGCGATTTGCATGACGACCATGGCAAATTCTCTGCGGACGACCGGATCGGGAGAGTGGATCAAAAAGGCATGAGACATCCTCCCGGATCGGCGGGCATTTTCCAGACAGGAGATGATGTCGGCAAAACGTTTGGAATATTCAGAATAAAGCGTCATCGGTCACCTGGCGGATTTTTTCCGCGATCGCATCACGGTCGCAGGTCGCATCAAGCACATGGATACGGGCAGGTTCTGATGCCGCTTTATCCAGAAACGCCTGTCGAACCTGACGGTGAAACTCCATGTTTTCATTTTCAAAACGGTCAAAGCCCTCTTTTTCCCGGCTTGCTATGCGTTTGAATCCCTCTTCCGGCGCAAGATCGAGAAGGAAGGTCAAATCCGGTTTTCTTCCGGCAGAGGCAAAATCATTCAGATAATCGATCACAGCTGTATCCATTTTTCGGGCGCCGCCCTGATAGGCACAGGTGGAGTCGGAAAAACGGTCGCAAATGACAACTTTGCCCGCGTCAAGAGCCGGGAGGATCTTTTCCCGGACGTGCTGGGCGCGGGCGGCTTCAATCAGCAGCAATTCTGTCGCATCGTGAACTTTTTCCGAAGTGTTATGGGATTTTACCACCTGGCGGATAACTTCCGCTAAACCGGTTCCGCCGGGTTCCCGGGTAAGCAGACATTCTCTGCCCCGGGCAGTGAGATATTCCGCCAATCTGGCGACCTGCGAACTCTTCCCGGCTCCTTCGGG
>JAZUPS010000139.1:0-19504 GCA_045605305.1 Victivallaceae bacterium | reverse complement strand
GACTGACGGAAAAAGACGGTCTTTTCCGTATCCACTCCGCAGGCGAGAAAGTCCAGAGCCAGATTCAATATTCTTTCCCGCAGCTGTTCCGGTTCGGGGTTGGTGGTCAAGGCGTGATAATCCGCGATGAAGAGGAATGATTCTCCCTTGTTCTGCAGGTCACAGACCTGACGCATAGCGCCGAAGTAGTTGCCCAGATGGGGAACTCCCGACGGCTGGATACCAGTTAAAATTCTCATGATATAAAGTCCTTATGGAAAAATGTTCTTTACAGCTCTTTAACCCGCGCTCCGGCTCCCAGAGAACAGATGAAAACTTCCGCTTCGATACCGGTGCGGTCGAAATACTCTTTTTTCACCCTTGCGGCATAGGCTTCGACCTCTTCCGCTTTTGCCAGGTGGATGGTGATGCCGCCGAAGCCGCCGCCGGAAAGCCGCGCACCCAGACAGGCGTCATCTTTGCGGGCGATTTCCACCAGGGCATCCAGTTCCGGGGTGCTGTTTTCAAAGTTGACCCGGCTGGATTCATGGGATTCAAAGAGCAGTTTCCCGAAACCGGCAACATCCTTTTCCCGGAGCAGAAGTGCCGCTTTTTTTACCCGGTCGCACTCACCGACCACATGGGCGGCCCGGCGGTATTCCCGGTCGGAAAGACGGGATTTTGCCTTTTCCAGCTCTTCCGGGGTGACATCCCGCAGTGTCCGTTTGCCGGGGTAAAGATCCGCGAGGATCGCCGCAGCTTTTTCACAATCCTCCCGCCGGATATTGTAATCTGAATCCACCAGAGTGTGTTTTTTCATCGAATTGATAACTGCAAAGGCGTAACCTTCCGGGAGCTGAAGGGTGTCGATCACCTCAACTTTGCGGAAATCGCTCATGATGATGGAGTCCGCTTTGCCGAAAATGGAGCTGAATTGATCGAGCAGACCGGTTTTCAAGCCGAGGAAGTTATTTTCCACGCCCTGTCCGGCGCGCGCCAGTTCCGCAGGGGCGATGGCGAATTTTGCCAGAGTGACAAATGCCAGACCGCAGGCGGTTTCCAGTGCCGCTGAACTGCTCATTCCGGCGGAAAGCGGCACTTTGCTCTCCAATCCGGCGGTGAAGGCAAAGGGTTTGAAACCTCTTGCCCGCAGCTCTTTGAGCATACCGATAATGTATTTGCTGCCGTTTTTCGGCGGTGTGCGGTCAAGTGCCGACAGATCAAAGTGCATTTCACAACCGTCGCGGAAATCTTTTACCCGGCAGGTTGTTCCCTCTTCCGGAACCAGCACGAAATCGGTGGTCTGTCCCACAGCGCAGGATAAGACAAATCCTTCATTGTAGTCGGTGTGATTGCCCAAAACTTCCAATCTTCCCGGTGCGGCGGCGGCGATTGCCGGAGCTTTGCCGTAAAAGGCGGTGAATTTTCTGATCAACTCTTCCATGAAATATCCTTTCTCACATAAAACAAATTCGTGAAATACACTGGTTGAAGCTCTCCTGACCGCTCAAAATATCGATCTGGATACGCAGATAAAGTATCGGCACATCGCACCGGTCAACTCTGGGTATGCGCACGGCATCCTTTTCCGTGGTGACGATGATCTCCGCCCCCGCCGCTTTCGCCTGATTGACAAAGTCGATGATCTCCTGCTGAGTGTAGCGGTGGTGGTCGGCAAAGTGATCGGTCAGAACCAGTTCTGCGCCGAAATCTTTCAGAAATTTTTCAAAACTGTCCGGTCTGGCAATGGCTGAAAGCGCTGCCACTTTTGCCTTTTTCAGGGCGGAAAGGGGCAGAACCTCTTTGGATTCCAGAGTTACCAGATGCTGGGGTTTGTGACAGCACTCAATGATCTCCGCCCGGCGGGTGTGACGGCGCAGAAAACGTTTGAGATGTTCGATTTTGTGACTGCCGTCGGATTTGGTGAGGAAAATGTAGTCCGCCCGCCGGATATTTTTGATCGGCTCCCGCAGAACTCCCCGGGGCAGTACATGACCATTGCCGAATGGGTCGGTGGAATCCACCAGCACGATGTTGATATGGGGTTTGAGCATCAGATACTGGAAACCGTCATCCAGAATGATCACGTCGGTCTGGAACTCATTGATCGCATGGATACCGGATTTCACCCGGTCTTTATCAACCACCACTGCCACATCGTGCAAGTTGGATGCCAGCATGTAAGGCTCATCCCCGGCAGTTTCGGAGTTGAGCAGCAGATTTTTTCCGTCGGAAACGACTTTGGGGGGAGTTTCGATTTTCCGGTGGCGGAAGAAGTGTTCCATTTTTTCCCCGAAAGTGCGCTTTTTGCTCCGGTAACCCCGGCTTAAAATGGCAACTTTTCTGCCGTTTTCAGAGAGAGTGCGGGCGAAGACCTCCACCACCGGGGTTTTGCCGGTGCCGCCGCAGGTGAGATTGCCGATGCTGATCACCTGACAACCCAATGCCCGGTTGCGGATCACCCGTTTGTCATACATCCAGACCCGGAACTGTATCGCCATGCGGTAAAATCTGGACGCCGTGAAGAGCAGACCCACCAGCGCCCGCTCGTACCAGCGCCGCCGTTTGCCTGCCATGACCTCAAGAAAGTACTGCTCAAGGTGTTCAGTGTCGAATTTGAATTTATGCATGTTGTCAGCCTCCACGGATTATATAATATATATCAGATTTTTGTTTTACGCAAGGGTTGCAGTTGATTTTTCTGAAAAACGGTGTTACATTAAGGTTGTAACTGTGTCGGTTGAAAGAAAGGTGAACTATGCCGGAACTGCCGGAAGCTGAAACTGTCAGAAGAGCGCTTGAAGGGGCGCTGTGCGGGAAAAAGATCACTCAGGTGGAGATCTTTTCCCCCGCTATGCGTACCCCGCTTGCACCTCTGAGTGCCGCCGGACTTGAGGGCTTGACCTTCACCGGAATCCGGCGCAGAGGAAGATATTTGCTGGCGGATCTTTCTGATGGACGGGCGCTTCTGATGCACTTGGGCATGTCTGGAGTTGTCCGGGTGGAAAGTTCCGCTGTCCCCCGCCGGAAACATGAGCATGTCTTTATCCATCTGGATGATGGAAATATTTTCCGCTTTGAGTGTACCCGGCGCTTCAGCATATTGGAAGTGCATACGCTCAATGAGCGGAAACTGCCGGAACAACTGGAAAAACTCGGCGCTGAACCTTTGAGTGAGGAATTTTCCGGAAAAACCTTTTTCGCCGCCTGTTCCAAAAGGAACTCCCCGGTGAAAAATCTGCTGATGGATAACTCCATCGTCACCGGTATCGGCAATATTTACGCCGCAGAGACCCTTTTCGCCGCCGGAGTTTC
The DNA here is from genome assembly GCA_045605305.1 of Victivallaceae bacterium. Lineage (GTDB taxonomy): Bacteria > Verrucomicrobiota > Lentisphaeria > Victivallales > Victivallaceae > UBA1784. The sequence continues at coordinate 16,210 of JAZUPS010000139.1, read as the reverse complement.
ACCCTGCCGGAGCGGGAAGGAACTTTCACTCAGAGAGTGTGAAAGGATCGTCCGTTTTGCCAGAGAGATATTGACCGCCGCCATTGAGGCAGGCGGCACGACCATATCGGATTTCCGTCATGTCGATGGCAGCGAGGGGGAGTTTGTCCGCAATTTGCAGATCTACGGCAAAGAAAATCAACCCTGCCCGCGCTGTGGAAAGATAATTCAGTCAGTGCGTATCGGGGGCAGAGCAAGCTGTTTCTGCCCCGGGTGTCAGAAGTGATAATTGAATCGAAAATACAGGATATTGTGAAAAATGATGAATAAACGTGACTTCGCCGCTTTTGCGGCAGTGGTGCTGGTATTTCTTCCCTCCTGTTTTTCCACCGGCAGGGGAAAAAGTCCGGCGCTTGAATTGCAGGAGATGAATCAAACCGAAGCCGCCGCCGCCAGAAAGTGCGCGGAAAACTTTGCCGGGGGATTCATAAAGTCGGTCTCTTCAGGGGATTTCAATCACTGGAAACAATTCATCCCGGAAAAGAACGCCGCCAATCTTGACGGGAAAAAGTTCGATGCCATGCGTGATGAACTTGTTTCCATGTTCGGCGCTTTTGTCAAAGGCACTTATCTCGGGGAGGTGGTTTCCGGAAAAATGCGCAGTTACCTCTGGGTTTTGACCTTTGAGCGGAAAACTCCGGAGGGAACGGAAAGAAATGAAATAGTCTATTTTGTCCGTATTCATTGTGAAAAAGGTCAAAAACCGGCGGTAAATAAATTTGGAGTGAAAATGTTTTGATGGAAAATCGTGAAAATGAGATGAATCCGCCGGTCAGCGGACAGCCGGAGCCGGTAAGAACGAAGCGGAAATATGTCAAAAAACCCAAACCGCTGAAACTCTATACCGTTGCCCAACCGAAGGAACCGGCATTTGTAACTCAGCAGGAGTCCATGGTGCCGGAATTCCGGCGGGCAAGGGAAAAGTTCAAGCCGGAAAAGTACCCCCACGACCCGGGCCGTCCGGGAGGGACTCTCTCGCCGGGACACTTTTTCCTCCTCCGCCGGCTGAGAGCATTGAAAAACAGCGGAGTCAAATTGACCCGTATCGAATTTGCTCACGGCATGGGGGTGAAATTCAAACTCAATCCCCTCAACGGAGCTTTCGTTTCCCTTGCTCAGGAGGTGAAAGAACGCAAGGCGGCTTACCTGAGAAATATCCACGAAAAACAGGATTTTCAGGATCTTCTGACCACCGTGCCGGTGCTTTCACAGGAGGAGATCGTCTACCGGGATGAAGAGTGGATGGATACTCCGGAGCGGCAGACGGTGTTTATTCCGAAAGACAGGGTTTTCGGTGAAGATATTCACTACTTCTCCTTTGTCATGCCCGATAACTGTATGCTCCATGACGGCATCTGCAAAGATGACGTGATCATCGCCGGAAGCAACCTGCGCCCAACTCACGGAGATTTGGCAGTCTGCCGCATCCCCGGTTCAAAACACATTACCGTGCGCCGCTTTGTTTCCACCAGCCGTCCCCAGATTTTTGAACTCTATGAGGGCGGTTCACGCAATCCGATGCTCGGTTACGATATTGAAAAACTCATCTACGGAGTCGTTTTGAATATCCAGCGCTCCTATCATCCGGGGCGTTTGCCCTTTGAGCGCCCGGATCCCTCGGATCCTCAAATCCCCGGAGGTTTTGCCGGTGACGTGGAATTTTGAGATGAAAAAAGGAGTTTTACTGCTGTGAATGAAGAAAAATTGAGTTGTATCCTGCGGAGAAGAAGCATACGCTCATATACCGGGGAAATGTTGTCTGCCAGTGACTTTGAATCGCTTTTATTTGCGGCTATGGCGGCACCTTCAGCCCGTTGCTGTGATCCGTGGGAGTTTATCGTGGTCAATGAGAAAAGCCGGTTGGAAAAGCTGGCGGAATTGCTTCCCAACGGGCCTTTTCTGCCCAGTTGCGGCGGCGCGATCATTGTCTGCGGAAATTTGAAAAAGGCATATCTGGAAAATCTCTCTTATCTTTTGCAGGATTGCAGTGCCGCCATTGAAAATATCCTGCTGGCGGCTCCGGCACTGGGGTTGGGCGGATGCTGGCTGGGAATCCACCCCAGAGAAGAACGCATTGCCGCAGTGAGAGAGTTTTTTCAACTGCCGCCGGAACTCATCCCCGTGGGCGTCTGCGCATTGGGCTTCCCCGCCGAGACCGTTCCGGAACGCACCCGTTTCGATCAGAAAAAAATTCACTTCAACTTATGGAATTGCAAAGGATAAAATATCATGAGCATTGAAATATCATACCTCGAAGAGATCAAACGCAAAGGTGTCCACCTCTCATCTTTGTGGATGGTGGCGGCAACACTGCTTTTCCCGTACTTTTTCCCGGAATACGGCCGCTGGGTATCCTGCGGAGTTTTTGCCGCACTGCTGCTTTTGACCCTCTTTTCTGAACACGATTACGCCAATAACGGCCCTTATCTGGGCAAATTGTACGGTATTCTTTTCGGCAAAATGCTCCGCAAAGAGGTGAAGCCGGGCATGTGGATAGTTTCCGGCGGATCTTTTGTACTGGCGGCGGCTCTGCTGGTCAATCTGCTTTTTGTGCCGTTTATTGCCGCGCCTTCACTGGCGGTGATGCTTACCGCTGATGCCGCCGCCGCTCTGATCGGCAGAAAATTCGGCAGACACAAAGCCCCCAACAACAAATCATGGGAAGGGGTGATCGCCTTTATCATCGTCGGTTACGGAGCTTTGGCAGCGGTGCTTGCCATTGCCGGAGCGCCGGGCGGTTACTATCTTGCCGGTATTCCGGCGGTACTTCTTGCCGCTTTGGTTGAGCTTTTTGAAAAACAGCTCAAACTGGATGACAACTTCTCCATTCCCCTCTGCATCGGAGCGGTGCTTTTCGCAGCTTCGCTTCTGCCTTGTATGCAGACAACTGAAAACAAAGCGGAAAAAGCCGTCGATGAGGTATCTTCGACCGCAGAAAAAATATTTGACAACCTTTCCAATTCCATAAAATGAGGTCTTTACTGTGAAAGCAAGTTACAACGGAGTATACGGTTCTCTGCTCAATGAATATTATGTGAATAAAGTCCGTAAAGTCAATCTGGAGCGTTCCGCCCGCATCGCCGATTTGAAAACCCGCGAAGATGCGGAAAAATATGTGAACTGTGTGCGGGAAAAAATCGCCGCCGCCTTCGCTTTGCCTGAGCGTAAAACAGTTCCGGTTTCCACCCTTTGCGGAGTGGTGAAGCACAAAGGATTTTCCATTGAAAAACTTATTATCGAGAGCAGAAAAGATTACCCGGTAACGGTAAATTTTTATTTGCCGGAAGAGTTTTCCGCTCCGCTCCCGGCGGTGCTATTCCTTTGCGGACACGCTCAGGAGGGCAAAGCCGCCGGAGCTTACGCTGCCGGTGCCGCCACTCTGGCAATGCGCGGATTTGCCGTGCTGGTGGTCGATCCCTGCAGTCAGGGAGAGCGTTACCAGTTTGAGGGAGTAAAAGGGGCATGGCGCGTCGGCGGCAGTTGTGTCATTGAACACAATATGCTGGGTAAACAGCTCTGGCTGGCGGATGAATTTTTCGGCTCATGGCGGGCGCATGATGCCTTGAGTGCGCTGGATTATCTGCTTTCCCGTCCTGAGGTGGATAGCTCAAGAGTCGGTGTCACCGGTAATTCCGGCGGCGGCACGATGACCTCCTTTGTTCAGGCGCTTGATCCCCGTTTTACGATGGCGGCGCCAAGCTGTTACATCACCAGCTGGCAGCGCAATATTGAAAATGAACTGCCTGCCGATGTCGAACAGATGATCCCCGGTATCCTTGCCGCCGGGTGTGAAATGGGCGACCTTGTGCTTGCCTATGCGCCGCGGCCGATCATTCTGCTCGGTCAGAGAAATGATTTCTTCGACCCCAGAGGTTTGAAAGAGACCTTTGCTGAATGCCGCAAAGTCTACGAACTGCTCGGAGCAAAAGATAATCTTCAGCTTTTCATCGGTCCAACCAATCACAGTTACTCCGTTGAAAACCGCTGTGCGATGTATGATTTCTTCAACACCCATGCCGGATTATCCGTTCCAAAGGCAACTGCGGAAAGCGAAGCGGATATATCGGATATTACGGTAAAAGATTTTTCCTGTACCGCCAACGGCAAAGTTGCTGAACTTGCAGGAAAAAAACTGCTTCACGATTTTATTGTGGAAAAAATCGACACCTTGGCCGCCGGAAGAAAAAAACTCAGCCGGGAGGAGTTGAAAAAACTGCTTGCGGAAAAATATGATCTGCCTCTTTCCATGCCGGAACCCTATTTGCGGGCGTTGCGCGTGTCGTATTATCAGGAACAGGGTTCTTCGCCCATGTTCATTTACTCCCGCTTCGGTATGGAGTGTGAAAAAGGATTGATCGTGCCGCTCTGGCTGAAGATGCCGGAACCGACAGACTGCCGCCATTATTTCCCGGAAAATCAGGAAATAGACCTTTATATCCCCCACCTTTCTTCGGCGGATGAACTGCCCTTTTTCTCTTCGGAGCGTATTCTCTGCGGTGTGGATGTCCGCGGTATCGGCGCCGCAAGAAGCAACAACTGCGATGTCGATCTGATGGATGACTTTTTCCACCTTTACGGTGAAGATTATCATTACAACTCCTGTGAGATACTTTTCGGCTCTTCCACGCTTGCGGCGCGGGTACGGGATATTCTCAGTGCCGTTGCCATTGCCAAAAGCCGCAACGCTTCCGCGATACGCCTTATCGGCAGAGGTCAGGGGGCAGTGGCGGCGATATTTGCGGCGATACTCTGCGATGACATCCGATCGGTCAAGCTCTTTGATGCTCCGGAATCCTTCGATAAAATGGCACGGGAAAGAGTTACTCTCTTCCCGGCGGCGCTGATGATGCGGGGAATATTGAAATACACCGATCTGCCGGATATGTATGCGGCGCTGGGAGATAAGTGCGAAGTGGTGAATTTCGTTGATAACTTCATGCGCCGGGAGGTTTGAATTTCATGATCAAAGTTCTCTTTGTCTGTCACGGCAACATCTGCCGCAGTCCGATGGCGGAGTTCATGATGAAGGATATGGTGGAAAAAATGGGCATGGCAGAGGAGTTTGAGATCGAATCTGCCGCCGTCAGCAGTGAAGAGCTGGGCAATCCGGTTTATCCGCCTGCAAGGGAGATGCTTGCCGCGCACGGCATATCCTGTGCCGGGAAGTATGCCCGCAAGATGAGTGTGACAGATTACCGTTACTTTGATTATCTTATCTGCATGGATGACTCCAACTTGCGGAATATGCTGCGCATAACTTCCGGCGATCCGGAAAAGAAGATGTACAAACTGCTGGATTTCACCCCCGGAGGCGGCAGTGTCGCCGATCCGTGGTACAGCGGAAACTTTCACGCCACCTGGAACGACATCAAACGGGGCTTGGAAGGTTTTCTCCAAGAGGCCGCTCCCTGAGGTGATTCCAAAACCCTGATGCTTTTGAAATTACCTCAGCAGAAAAGAACTTTTCGGACTTGACAATCCGGCGTTTGTAATATATATTATAAGCGTGAAGGTTTCAGACCGGAGAAAAATTGATTTTTGATGCCAAGCGGGACGGTCTGCCCGCTTTTTTAGTCCCTTGAAGTGATGAAATGAAGGAGGAACGAAAAAAATGAGTAATGAATTGTTGACAGTTATCGAATATTTGAGCCAGAGCCGCAGTATCAGCCGTGAAAGCATCATCACGGCACTGGAAAACGCCATTCTTTCTGCGTCGCGCAAAAGTATTCACCCCGCAAGCGATCTGCGGATCAAAATCGACCCGCCCACCGGAAAAGTTCAGGCATGGGCGGTGCTGGAAGTGGTGGAGGATATTCCCCGCAACAGCGACCAGATCATTATCGGCAGAGCCCAGGAGCGTTACCCTGATGTCAAGCCCGGCGACCGCATCGAGTGGGAGGTCACTCCCAGCAACTTCGGCAGGATCGCCGCTCAGGCAGCCCGTCAGAATCTGATCCAGCAGCTCCGCCGCGCCGAAAAAGATACCGTGCTGGATGAGTTCGCCGAAAGAGTCGGTCAGATCCTCTACGGTACCGTCAAAAAGGTCGAAGCCGGCAACGTTATCATCGACTTTGAAAAAGCCGAAGGCATCCTGCCCGCCCGGGAACAGATCCGCGATGAAAAGTACTCCAACGGCGATACGATCAACGCGGTTCTGATCAAGATCGATACCAACAGTTCCGGGCCGAGCCTGATCGTTTCCCGTACCGCTCCGGAACTGGTTTCCCGTCTCTTTGAGCGGGAGGTCAGCGAGATCCACGACGGCGTGGTCTCCATCAAAGGTATCGCCCGTGAAGCCGGTAAAAGAAGCAAGATCGCCGTGGCATCATCCGATCCCCGGGTCGATCCTGTCGGGGCCTGTATCGGTGTCCGCGGAACCAGAGTCAAACGCATTACCGATGAATTGGGCGCGGAACGGGTGGATATCGTTCCCTACGAAGAAAATATCGAAGCATACGTTACCAATGCTCTGCGTCCGGCACAGGTGCAGAGCGTGACGGTCGATGAGGCAAATCACGCCCTGCTGGTGATCGTCAATGAGGATCAATCCAAAGTCGCATTCGGCAGAAAAGCCCAGAATGTCCGTCTGGCGGGCAAACTGGTGGGCTGGACGATCAAACTTTGCGATGAAACCAGCAAGGAAAGAGCGCCTTCCATCGAGGAACAGATGAAGATCGCCGCCGGAAAACTGGCGGAAACTTTGAGTATCAGCGCCGGTGATGCCGCCAAACTGGTTGCCAACGGTTTTGTGACCGTTGAGGGATTGAAGGCTGCTGATGATGCCGCGCTGGAAGCGGTCGAAGGAATCGACCTTGCCGCGTTGCGCGCCGCATTGGAGAATATCGGCTGAGTTTGGAGGTGTGATCATGGATATTACAGTAAAAAGTCTGGCTAAAAAATATGGCGTTTCCGCCCGGGATATTGTCCGCGAACTCAATGAACAGGGGTTCGATGATATTGCCGATGTGAATGATATTATTCCGGAGGATTCTCTGGAACTGGTGGAGTCTTACTTCAACGACCTTTACGATACCGATGAGATCGATGCCCCCAAGAGCAAGCGCTCTTCCAATGGCAAACCTCAGCGCAGCAAAGGTCAGGAAAAGAACATGCCCAAAGGCAGTGATTCCAAGAAAAACAGCGGCAAAAACAGCTCTCCGGCGGAAATCACCCTGCCTTCACCGGTGGTGGTCAAAGATCTTGCCGAAGCCTTGGGAAAACGCCCCAACGAGGTGATCACCGAATTGATCAAACTCGGCGAATTGGCGGGCATCAATCAGGCTGTCAGCGATGCCAATGCCAAGAAGTTGTGCGCCGCTTTCGGCGTGGAACTGACCTTCGGTGCCGCTCCCAAAGCCGCCCCCGCCGCTCCATCCGCTCCGGTCAAAAAGGCTGCTCCGGTCGATCCTGCCATGCTCAAAGAGCGTCCCCCCGTGGTCACCTTTATGGGACACGTTGACCACGGCAAAACCTCATTGCAGGATAAAGTGCGCCACACCAACGTCACCGCCGGTGAAGCCGGTGCCATTACCCAGCACATCGGTGCATCTTCGGTGCGGTTCAACGAAAAAGATATTACCTTTATCGACACTCCGGGACACGCGGCGTTTTCCAAAATGCGCGCCCGCGGAGCTGATTGCACCGACATCGTGGTGCTGGTGGTTTCCGCCGCTGAAGGTTTCAAACCCCAGACTGTCGAAGCTATGAACCACGCCCTCAGTGCCAAAGTGCCGATCATCGTGGCGATCAATAAAATCGACCTGCCCGAAGCCGATCCGGATAAAGTTCTGCTCCACATGCAGCAGAACGGTTTGACCAGTGAAGACTGGGGCGGTGATGTCGGTACGGTGCGGGTTTCTGCCAGAACCGGGGAGGGTATTCCCGATCTCTTGGAGCGTATTCTCCTTGAAGCGCAGATGCTGGAACTCAAAGCCAATCCCAAAGCTGCCGCTGACGGTGTGGTGCTGGAAGCCCAGCTGGAACAGGGTTTCGGCCCCACTGCTCATGTACTGGTGCAGGATGGTACGCTGAAGATCGGTGATTTCGCCCTCTGCGGCGAACACCACGGCAGGATCCGCACTCTGATCAATGACAAAGGGGAAAAAGTCAAATCCGTAGCACCGGGATTCCCGGTGAAGATCGTCGGTCTTTCCGGTATTCCGGAAGCCGGTGACCGTCTGGAAATCTGTTCTTCGGATAAAGAGGCGCGTCAGATCGCCGCCGAAAGAGTCGCCGCCAAACGTCAGGAAACTCTGGCAAACAGCGCTATCAGTTCCGCAGAAGACCTTTTCAGCAAGCTCAATAAAGAGGAGGTCAACTCCCTTAACATCATTATCAAATCCGACGTGCGCGGTTCCGGCGAGGCGATCGCTCAATCTCTGGAACAGCTTCCCAGTGAAAAGATCAAGGCTTCAGTGGTTGCCAACGGCGTCGGGCCTATCAGCGAAAGCGACATCGATCTTGCCGCCGCTACCGGTTCACTGGTGGTGGGTTTCCATGTGCGGGTCAATCCCGGCGTGAACGATCTGGCGAAGAAACGGGGCGTGGAAATCCGTCTTTACAGCATTATCTATGAACTTCTGGAAGATATTACCGATGCTCTTGCCGGTAAACTTGAGCCGGAACGCAAAGAGAAGGTCACCGGCGGAGCGAGGATTCTGCAGATCTTTGAATTGAGCAAAGGACCGAAAATCTGCGGCTGCCGCGTGGATTCCGGAAGTGTCCGTGTCGGTTCAAAGGCGCGGGTCTGGCGCAACCGGGAACTCATTTACAACGGCGAAGTGGTCAGTTTGCGTCACTTCAGAGATGATGTCCGGGAGGTGAAAGCCGGTCTGGAATGCGGTATCCGTCTGGATAACTTCGCCGATTTCATCGAAGGAGATGAGATCGAATTGTACGAAATCGAATATAAGAAAGCGACTCTCTGATGGCGGAAAAAGTAGACCGGTTGACCAGAGTCAACGAACTTATCAAACGGGAACTTGCCAACTATCTGGAAAAGTCCCCCCCCCATGCTCCGGGGATGCTGGTTTCGGTGACCGAGGTGGTCACCAGCGTGGATCTGCGCAATGCCACAGTTTCCATCAGCATTTTCGGCGGCAGTAACGGAAACCGGGACGAGGTTTTCAAATATCTCAATTCCAGCCGCAGTGATATGCAGAAAGTGCTGGCAAAAACTCTGGCTTTCAAACATACCCCGGTTCTCTCATTCAAACCCGATCACCGCCTTGAACTCGGTGACCGGGTGCTGGCGATGCTCAACGGCGAAACTCCGGAGAAAGAGTAATGGAGAGTCACGCTTCAGCTCAAGTTGCCGCCAAATTGATGATGGCGAAAAATGTTCTGCTTCTGACCCATCAGCGTCCCGACGGTGATGCTCTGGGCAGTACCTTCGGTATGTGCGAATTTCTCCGGGATCAGGGAATAAATGCCCGGGTGTTGATCCCCGGAGCGCTGCCCCGGCGTTATACGAAGATGTGCAGCGGATTTCTGAGCAAGGTTTTCCGCAGTGAACTGGATGATTACGATCTTTTTCTCGCGCTGGATTGTGCCAATCCGGAAAGGCTCGGCAGCGGGGAGGAATTTTCCGTTGAAGATCTCCGGCAGAGAAATTTCCTCTGCATCGACCATCACAGCGGCAACTCCCTTGAAGCCGGATGTTCATGGATAAGTGCCGACAGCGCCAGTACCTGTCAGATGGTTATGGAGATGATCGATGCGCTGAATCTGCCTCTGACTCCGGAAGGGGCAACATTTCTGCTCACCGGCATGATGACCGATACCGGCTGTTTCTGTTTTTCCAACACCCGGGGCAGCACCATGAGAGCGGCGGCGCTGGCACTGGATTACGGTGCGAAAATCGAAGATATCGCCAATCAGGTATTTTTCAGCAAACCTTTGAACCAGTTGAAATTTGAAGCGGCAATGGTGGAACGTTGTCTGCAGACCGCCTGCGATGGTAAATTTGCTTATGCCTGTATTACCGAAGAGCTGTTGACAGAGTTCAACTTCGATTTGCGGGAAGATGAGGGATTGATCGACATCCTCCGGGGATTGGAAGGGGTGGTGATCGCCATGCTGGTACACCGCAGACCGGATGGGTGGCGGGTATCGCTCCGCAGCAAAGATTCCCGTTTCCCGGTGCGGCAGGTGGCGCTGCAATTCAATGGCGGCGGGCATGAACTTGCCGCCGGATGCACCATAGAAGTGCCGGAGTTTGCCGATGTGGAAAATGCGGTTCTGCCCCTGATCCGCGAATTACTGGAAAATTAGATCATGAAATTTATCGGACCGCATGTATCGATTTCCGGCGGAGTGGAAAACGCTCCCCTCAATGCCGCCTCTTTCGGTGCGGCTGGTTTTGCCATGTTCACCAAAAATCAGCGGCAGTGGAGCGCTCCGGCGATCACTCCGGAGTCGGCGGCGAAGTTCAAAGCCAACTGCCTTGCCTGCGGATTTACTCCGGAAATGATCCTGCCTCATGACAGTTATCTGATCAACCTCGGTCAACCTGACCCGGTCAAACGTGCCAACGCTGTCAAGGCTTTCACCGATGAATTGGAAAGATGCGCAGTTTTGGGTTTGACCATGCTGAATTTTCATCCGGGCAGTCACCTTAAACTGGTAAGCGAAGCCGAAGGCTGCCGTATCATTGCGGAATCGGTTCGGGAGGCGCTGGAAAAAGTTCCCGGGGTATGTGCAGTTTTTGAAAACACCGCCGGACAGGGGAGCAATCTGGGGTACAGCTTTGAACAGCTGGCATCCATGCTGGAAATGGTGGATATGCCGGAGCGTACCGGGGTGTGTATCGACACCTGTCACGCTTTTGCCGCCGGTTACGATTTGAGCAATGATGAGGGGTTTGAAAAAACCTTTGCCGAATTCGACCGTCTTATCGGCTGGAAGTTTCTCAAAGGAATGCATTTGAATGATTCCAAAGGCGTTCTTGCCGGACACCTTGACCGTCACTCCCCGCTCGGGAGCGGAACTATCGGAATGGCGACCTTTGAAAAGATCGCTTCCGACCCCCGTTTTGACCGCATACCGCTGATTCTGGAAACTCCCGATGAGTCGCTCTGGCAGAGCGAAATTTCCCATTTGCTTGATAAAGCGGCAAATTCCTGCAAATCCAAGTGATTTGTGCTGTCGGATCTTTTGGGGTTCGGCTCTGTTTCTCTGTATGGATAAATAATTGTAAATTAAATACTGATATTGATTTATAAAATATCCAGCTTTTTTTGAAATGGGTTGTGGTTTGGGGAAGGAACCATCTGCCTTTATCAAGAAGAGCGTGTCTTATTTTCCCGGCGTTTGCGCCAGAGCCAGAAGGCTGAAGCTGAAGAAAATCCCAACTGTGCGGCGATCTCTTTCTGGGTCATGCCGCGTGCCAGTGCCGTTGCGGTATATTGCTCCCGGTTCCGGTCGATAAATTCCCCGATGGTGATGCCGTATGCCTTTTTGAAAAGGCGGGAAAGGTAACTCCGGTCACGGTTGAAACGTTTTTCCAGCTCCTCCAGAGCCACCCGGTGCCCGTAATTTACCGAAAGAAAATTTTTCAACTGTTTTTCAAGCTCTTTCCGGTCAGAAGATGAGCATGGCGCCAATACGTTCCAGAGCAGTTCCTCCTGCAGAATACGCACTATGCTCTGATAATATCCGGCAGCATGGGTTTTTTTGGCGGTTTTTGCTCCATCCCAGCGGCGGTTGAGCGCCGGCAGCAGATCGGCAGGCAATTCCATCAGCGGATGACCGGATTGGGCATTGCCGCTGACTTCTATAAGGCTGGCAAAGAGATGCTCCGTGTGAAGATGTATCCATAAGTGCAGACATTTATCCCGGCGCGGGTCATATCCGTACTGGTGAGGTTCCCATGAATCAATAAAAAGCACATCGCCTTTATCCACAACAAGTTGGCGGTCAAGGTAGGAAAATTCCGTTTTTCCTCTGATCACCATCAGTATCTCCCGTTCCCAATGCATATCGCTGCGGAGCTTCCCGGAGTAGTTCCCGCAACCGGCAAGGGAGGAAAAGTCACGGTGATTCCGGAAAAAACAACTGTTATGCAATGCTTCACTGAGTTCTGAATCCATATAGCCAGTCCTTTTTCATGAATTACTTTTGAAATTGCCTCACCTGCTTTTACTATAGCATGGAAAAAAGTATTTGCAAATCAGGAAATGTCAAGATTGATATATTTTTTTTCGATTTTAGTAATTGAACAATCCTTTTTTGCATATTATATTAGTTGCACAACGTTACCAAACCAATCAGAAAGGAGTTGAAAAATGAACGATTCGATCAACCGTATTTTTCCCGAAAATTTCAATTTTGCCCCGTGGCCCCCGGTTTATCCGGAAACCGGTGACAAACTCCGGGAAATCTACATGAGTGCCCAGTGGAGTTTTTACGGACCGGTGGAAAACCGCTTCTGTGAGGAGTTCAGCAAGTATCACGATTCCAAATACGGTATATTTATGGCAAACGGCACAACTACTCTTGAGTGCGCCCTTGCCGCTCTCGGAATCGGCCCCGGTGATGAAGTGATCGTACCTTCATGGACATGGATGGCTACCGGAATGGCTCCGGTCTATCTCGGCGCGACCCCGGTTTTTGTTGATGGTGAACGCGATACCTTCTGTATGGATCCTGCCGCCTTTGAAGCTGCGATCACCCCCCGGACTAAAGCGGTTATTCCGGTGCATCTTTTCGGTTCCATGGCTGATCTGGATAAAATTTGTGCGATCGCGGAAAAACACGGCATCGCCGTTATCGAAGATTGCGCCCATGCCCACGGCGGCAAATGGAACGGCAAAGGTGTCGGCAGTTTCGGTGCGGTCGGCAGTTTCAGTTTTCAGCAGTCCAAAATCATGGCTTCCGGTGAAGGCGGTCTCTGCACCACAGATTCCGATGAGCTTTTTGAAACCATCAGCCGCCTGAAACATATCGGTTATATGCCCGGCAACAAACGCGGTCAGGCTTCCGGGCCTCCGCCGGTCGGACTTCTTTGCCACAACTACCGTGCCACCGAATTTCAGGCACAGATTCTGGTCGATCAGCTGCAGCATCTTGCCGCTGACAGTGAATACCGTGCCGCCAGTGCCGCTTATCTGCATGAGAAAATTGCCGAAATTCCCGGACTTTCCACTCAGGCTCCCGGACGCTGTGCCACCATGCAGAACTACTATGTTTTTGCCGTCACCGTCGATCCGGAAGCTCTGCGCCCGGGCAAGACCAAAGCCGATGTTATCGCCGCAGTCACTGCTGCCGGCGCTCCGGAAGTTTTCCCCGGCTGGGGTGCAACGACCTTCAAACAGGCGTTGTGGAATGTCGCACCGGAAAAATATCGTGTGGAAAGCGCTTCAGTAGTGGAAGAGATCATCGCCAACCGGGTCATCCTGCTGGGCATCCAGTGGCTTATGGCGGATCGCAAACAGCTTGAAATGCTGGTCGAAGCATTTACCAATGCAATGAAGGTGTGCGGAAAATGATTACTGTCGGATGTGCAGAAAATATTGTGGAAGTTCCGCTTTTTGCGGAACTTGGCGGCTACGGTCCTTTTCTCGGCAGACGGAACCTCGGAGTCCGTGATCCGCTTTACTGCCGGGTACTGACCGTCAATGACGGAACCCGCCGCAATGTGGTGGTGGTGACGGATACGATTTCAAGCAATGAAAAGTTCTGCCGCGTACTCCGTATGGAGCTTGCCAGTGACTTTGCCATCTATCCGGAATCCATCATGTTCATGGGAACCCATACCCATTCAGCAGCCGGTGTGGCAAGCTGTGATGTTGGTTACGGAGAACCCAACGCGGAGTTTCTGGATAACTGGCGCCGCATGGTGCGTAAATCTTTGCAGGAGGCCATTGCTAACGAGGAGGAGGTCAGAGCCTTTGCCGGGTGCGCCCCTCTCCTGCGCCAGCTCGGTGCCCGCCGTACAAACGGGATAGATCAGCATACTGATCCGGAGATCCGTTTTGTCAAATTTATCCGTAAAGACGGTTCTGTGAAACTTCTTTTGCACAATCACGCCATGCACGGGGTGGTTTTCGGCGCACAGAAAAAGGTTTCCGGTGATTGGATGGGAGCTGCCAATGCGAAAATCAAGGCTGCCGGAATGGCAGATATGCCGCTTTATCTCTATGGTACATCCGGTGATGTCAATGTCATTTGGACTGATGAGGAGGAAAAACCTGTTTCGATCGGGCAGACGGTCACTGAGAAGGCGCGTGAACGCAATCTGGAGTGGATCAGCAGTAGCTATGTGGAATCGCTGAAAGCCGCTCTTGACTCTGCTGAGGAAATTTCACTCGGTACATGCAAAGCGGCTTTGAAAACCTTTGAATTTCCCAGCGAACCGGTCATTGCGCAAGAGTACCGCGATATGGCGGCAAAACTGCTGGCAAAACTTCCCAGTCCCTTTGAAACGCTTTTGCGTTATACCCATGACCGGATGCAGGAAATGGCAGTTCTGGCGGATCGGGGACACGATTTCAGAGTGCTTCGGGATCTGCAGGTCTTGCGGATGGGGGATCTGGAAATCATGGCTGTACCGGGAGAACCGTTCCTTGCCGTGGGCGAAGCTCTGCGGGAAAATGCCAATGTGAAGTTCCCGATAGCAGTATCGGTTGCCAACGGCGATGCCGGATACTATCCGACCAGAGAGATGTTTGAAAAGTATCCGAACATTTTCTGCTGTGATGATTTCGGGGCTTTCGGATTTTACGAAGTATGGTTCGGGCCGGGGCTGCACCGCCCAAAATTCAAACCTGAGATAGTGGAATTTATTGTAAACAGTTTGCTTGAGATGGAGAGGGAGTTATGACCAAACGTTCTTTGAATATCGGAGTTATCGGCTGCGGCATGATCTCCGACTGGTATTTCCGGGCGGCAAAACGCTTTTCCCAGATGAATATGGCGGCTTGTGCCGATCTTAAAGAGGAGCTTGCCGTCAAACAGGGGGAAACTTACAATATTCCCGTCAAAACGGTCGATGAGATATTTGCCGATCCTTCGATAGATCTGGTGCTGAATCTGACTCCGCCCAAAGCTCATTATGCGATTGCCAAACGCACTTTGGAGTCAGGGAAACACGCTTACAGTGAAAAGCCGCTTGGCATCAATCTTGCCGAAGCCCGGGAACTTCTTGCTTTGGCAGAAAGCAAAGGACTTTCCATCGGCTGTGCGCCGGATACCTTCCTCGGCGGCGGCCCGCAGACGATGCGCAAACTCCTTGATGACGGCTGGATAGGCAAACCGGTCGCCGGAACTGTCATCTGTCTGGGCAGAGGCCCGGAAAAATGGATCCATGCTCCGGCATTTTACGATGTCGGTGCCGGACCGATGCTTGATATAGGACCTTATTTCATCACCCAGCTGATCAACCTGCTCGGTCCGGCAGTTGCCGTGACTGCCTGTGTTACCAAAGGCGCGGATTCCCGTATCGGCGGAGCGGATACAGTTCCCCGGATCTACCCGGTGAATGTGCCGACTCACCAGAGCGGAATCATTGAATTTGCCTGCGGTACGCAGATTACCATGATCAACAGTTATGAGGTATTCGGGCCGCAGAAACATCCTTTTATGGAACTTTACGGTACCCGGGGTTCGCTGGCGATGCACCATCCGAACTTCTTCGGCGGAGAGGTGAAACTCTATCAGATCGGTTATGAGGATTGGCGCGATGTGCCGCCGGCATTCATCTATAATACCGATGCCCGCAGTCTGGGTGTGGTGGATATGATCGAAGCGATTCTGGATAAACGCCCCGCCCGGGCATCCGGCAAACTTGCCTGTCATGCGCTGGAAATCATGCTGGCGTTTGAAAAGTCTGCCAAAGCCGGAAAACGCATTGAGCTGGAAACGACCTGCGACCGTCCGGCGGCAATGCTCCCGGCTGTCGAAGACGGAGAAATTTGCTGAAAAGGTGGTTGCAAAAGTTTTCAAAAATTCTTGAAATCATCCCGTAGAGCAAAAAAATGGGCTGCTGCCAGACTTTTCAGCTTTGGCAGCAGCCCCATTTGAAGAATATGGTTACTTCATCATGGCATCAAGGATGTACCAGTTCAGCTCTTCGTAGTCGCGGGAACCGACCATTTCGGCGATTTTGGCATCGTCGAGGGAGCGGGAGATCTCCAGCAGACGGAGGAAGATCTTGCGGCTGTACGCCAGATGT
>JAZUPS010000138.1:0-13864 GCA_045605305.1 Victivallaceae bacterium | reverse complement strand
TCCAGCGGCATACTCACTTCGCAGGTGTAGTTGTGGTACTCCGCATCGGTGACCACCATCGGGCGGTACTGCATACGGCAGGTGGAAAAGGATGGCACTGTGCCGCCAAGATCCTGCTGAAGCATGTCGCGGAAAAATGCTATCGGAGCATCTTTCGGTCCGGTTGCCGGAGAATCCATGGGATCGATAAGCATGGCATAAGAGCCGAATTTATGAAAATTTTCACGGGTAAGCTGCTGAATTTTTACTTTTTTCATCTTTTACGCCTTTCGTTTAACGATATTTTTCAACCAGTTCAGCTCCCAGCCGGACACACTCCGCGCAGGGAAGGGGATGTTCCTGAGCTTTGATCGATGCACAATCTTCCGCTTTTGCCGACGCGGTAAATTCCGCGATCAACTCTTTGTGACACTCTTTTGGGGTCAATTCCAGCGCCGCATGAAGTGCGCCGCATCTGCCAAGAGGAGCTTTTCCCCCGCCGCAAACTTTCATCGCGCAGGTCAAATCTCCTCTGCCGCATCCTTCTGCCACTGCCTGAGCGCAGTTGTGCAGCTTCGGGACAGCGGTAAATAATTCAACTGCATTATTCATTGATCTTCCTCCATTTGACAGTTACACTTTAATATAGTGCCGCAGCAGAATAAAATCAACACTCCGTCAAAGATAAAAAGCAAAAAAGGAGCAGTTGCTTATTTTACAGCTGCTCCTTTTTCTTCCGGAAAAATCAATTGTGACGGCTGGCGATCTGATTATTTTCATCCAGCACGATCACCGTCGGATGGTGGTTTGCAGTGTCTTTTTCATCGATGATTGCGAATGCCATAATGGTTACCACATCACCCACATTGCCCAGCTTTGCCGCCGGACCATTCAAACAAAAATCCCGGGAACCGGCTTTGCCCGGAATGGCATAAGTTTCCAACCGGGAACCATTGTTGCGGTTCGCCACCAGAATTTTTTCATAGGGCAGAATATTTGCCTCTTTCAACAACTCCGGATCGATTTCCAAACTGCCTTCGTAATCCACCACACAACGGGTGATCCGGGCGGTGTGGATCTTCCCATTCAACATTTGTCTTTGCATTTCAAACTCTTTTCTTTTGCTTGCTTTTCAGATCTCTGCACAGCTTTAATATACAACCGCATTGTGCATTTTTCAAAACCTCTCCGCCGGATAATGCGTTATTCCGCAAAAAATTTCCCTGATTTTTCTCTTTTTTTGCCGTTTCTCCGGTAATTTACGTCACCAAATTTTTTCCGCCCCGCTCATTACTGCTTGCAAAAAAGCGTTCCTGACTGTATATTATGATGTAATTGGATAAATTTGTAAACTTCAGGATAAAATATATGACAAATAATAAGCTGCCCATGTCCAGCAGTATGGAAGATTATTTGGAAGCGATCGCCGAAATTATCGGGGAGGGGGAACATGCCCATACCAAAGAGATCGCTACCAAACTCGGCGTTTCCATGCCCTCAGTGACCAATGCCCTTCAATCTCTGGCATCCCGGAATTTGATCATTTACCGTCCTCACAGCCCTGTCCGCCTGACAGAGGACGGTGCGGCAAGAGCGGCGATCATCCGGCGCCGTCATCAGGCTCTGCGGCGTTTTCTGGTGAATATCCTCAAAGTAAACAGCGCCGATGCCGATGAGGTCGCCTGTCAGCTTGAGCATGTGATCAAAGAACCCATCACCTCACGCATGACCGCTTTGATCGAAGCTATCGAAGAGCGGGAAGATTGTGCCTCTTTGCGGAATTTTCTGTCAGAAACCATGCCGTCTATCTCTCAGGAAAGCTGTTCCGAACTCATCTCTCTGGATAAGCTGCCGGAAGGTCACTGCGCGGAATTGGTTTACGTTTCTGAAAACCTGCGCGGTATCAAAAAATTTGCCGATATGGGCCTGGTTCCCGGAGCGTTGGTGCAGTATGAAGGTACTGCCCCCTTCGGCGACCTTATCAGAATAAAATTGATGGATACCCAGCTCTCTTTGCGGACTGCCGATGCCCGTTATTTCTGGGTCAAGGTGATCGATTAATGGAATATCAGGGTGATTTTGAGGCACTTTACCTCAAGGTTAAAGAAAAACTTTCCACCGGCGGTTCATGTCACGGTTTTGACCATACTCTGCGGGTGATGAATAACGCCAAAATTCTGCTTGATTCCTCTCCCGATGCTGATGCTCAAGTTGTAATGCTTGCCGCACTGCTCCACGATATTGCCCGCCCGGAAGAGGAAAAAAGCCGGGGGAAAGAGTGTCACGCCAAACTTGGAGCAAAGCTGGTTCCTGATATGTTGAAAAATGCCGGTTTTCCGGAACACCTTTTTGCTCCGGTTGCCAATGCCGTACGCAGTCACCGTTTCCGGGGCAAAGATGAGCCGGACTGCATCGAATCCGATCTGGTTTTTGATGCGGATAAACTTGATTCGCTGGGCGCTGTCGGTATCGGCAGAGCATTTCTTTTCGCCGGCAGGGAAAATGCCCGGCTCCACAATACTGAAAGCGAAGCGCTGGCAGCAGATGCTTATTCCCGGGAAGATACTGCTTACCGGGAATATCTGGTGAAACTGCGTTATCTTCCCCGCCGTATGCGAACAGCGGTCGGCAGAAAGCTCGCCGTCAAACGAGCGGCATTTATGGCAGATTTTTTTGAAAAATTGGATTTTGAAGTTTATCGAGGGGAGTTTCAATGAAAATAATGTTTATTTCCGACATCCACGGCATGGCCACCACTCTTGCCCAGGCTCTGAAACATGCTGACAAACTCAATGCAGAACGTCTGGTCATTCTCGGTGACATCCTCTATCACGGCCCGCGCAACGGAGTGCCGGATCTTTACGATCCGCCGGAAGTTGTCCGGATGCTCAATGAAAGAAAGGAACAGATCCTCGCTGTCCGGGGAAATTGTGATGCGGAAGTCGATCAAATGCTGCTCCATTTCCCAATAATGGCAGATTACTCCGAATTGCTCTGCGGAGAAACCAGATTTTTCCTCACCCACGGGCATCTCTGGAATAAAGATCATCTTCCCGATCTGCCTGCCGGAACCATTCTCGCTCACGGACATACCCACATTCCCCAGTTGACAAAACTGGATAACGGCATAACCGTATTCAACCCCGGTTCGATCTCTCTGCCTAAAACAACTATGATCCGTTCATTCGGTTTTTTTGACGGAGAGTTGACAGTCCGTAATTTGGAAAACGGTAGCAATATGGGACTTTGACAGATTATGAGCAATTCAGCAGAAAAAAGTGCCAATGCTGTGGAGGTATTGAATTCCTCTCCGGAAAATCTCCGCTATATCGACGTCGATTTTTCCAATATCCGCCTGAGCGGTTTCGCTTTCCGCAAGGCAGGCGGGGCTTTTCAGCGGCTTCCCGATGACCCGGAACTTCCCAGGGCTGTTACGGTGCTTGCCCGTAACACCGCCGGTGGAAGAATCGATTTTGTCAGTAATACGACCAGAATCTGGATCAAAGTCAAACTGTTTGAAGCCTGTCACATGGATCACATGCCCGATACCGGTTCATGCGGATTTGATTTGTACATGGGAGAACCCGGCAAATCTTATTTTATCGGCACCAGCCGGGCGAAGACCGGGGCAAACCGCTATGAATCAAAAATGCATGATTTTCTGCTGGATGGGGATTTTCATAACTTTACCTTGAATTTACCTCTTTACAGCGGAGTCAAATCGCTGAAAATCGGCATTGATCCGGATGCGGAAATACGTTCTCCGGCTCCGTGGAGCGATCCCAAGCCGATGATATTTTACGGAACCAGTATCACGCAAGGCGGATGCGCCTCCCGTCCGGGCATGGCTTATCCGGCAATTCTCAGCCGCCGCTTCAACCGCCCGGCATTGAACTTCGGATTTTCCGGCAGCGGCAGGGGTGAGGAGAGTGTGGCAAGGCATCTTGCCGCCATTGAAAATCCCGGAGCTTATATTTTGGATTATGATGCCAATACCAATCTTGAGGAGATGAAAAATACCCTTGATAAGTTTATATCCATTTTGCGTACTGCCCATCCGCAAGTGCCGCTCATCGTGCTTTCCGGTCCCCGTTACAACCGGGAAATAGTTCTTTCCTGCGATACAGATACTCCGCGACGGGAAAAATTGCTCTCTGCGGAGTTTCAGGAATACACGGTAAAAAAACTGCGGGCAGCCGGGGATGAAAATATCTACTTTATCCACGGCGGGAAACTCTGCGGAGAATGGTGGCATGAAGTGACCGTTGACGGAGTTCACGCCACTGATCTGGGATTTTTCATGATGGCGGAAAATTTGAGTAAAATTCTCGCCGAAATCCTGTAATTGACTGGCAAAATATTTTTTCAGTGCTATCTTATTATGAGAGGCAATTTCAAAAGTCCTCAAAAACTCTTGAAATTCATCGTTGCGATTTTTAAGCGGAGTATTTCCGTCAGGCAGCTTGTTCAACCGCCGTTTGGGTCACGGCGCAGCATTATGAAGCAAGCGGAGACGGGGGAACTCTTCACTTTAATCTCATCAATGCTGATATTTCAACGCTTTTTTTAATGACTTTTGAAATTGCCTCGTAAAGTAAAGTTTTTAATAACGGTGTGGAATCCAAAAAAGGAGATTTTCCAATATGATAAGAGCAGAATATTCCAACGGTCTGGTAAAAGAATTCGCCAAAACCGGCGATTATACCAGAGTAACCATTACTCCGGAATCCGGAGCTGACAAAGTTATCATCCGAACCGATATTTCCATTATTGATGTCCATGAGTTGTGGCTCAATTCTCTGGTTGCCGGGCCGGAAAAACGCAATCTGCCCTGGGTGATCGAACTTGAGAGCGGAACCAACCGCAACATGCCTTTTATTGCCGCCTTTAATATCGCTTCCATGAACCGCGGTTCTTTCGGAACGACCAATTTGCAGGATGACAGCAAGATCCGTTTTGAAATGAATCAGGAAATGGGAACTTACGATATTACCTGTACTGTTACCCTCTGTGATAAAACCGGAAACTTTGATGTCATTCTCGACTGCCGCGATATTGATTGGCAGGATGCGCTTTCCGATTGGCGCAAAGCTCTTGAACTGCCAGCTTATACCTATCCCGAAGCGGCGTGGAACCCGGTTTATTGCACCTGGTACGCTGTTCACGGTGCAGTTACTCAGGAGTTTGTGGAAACGACCTGTCCCATTGCCAAAGATCTTGGATTTACCACTTTGATCGTCGATGACGGCTGGTGTTATGATGATATGAAGCGGGTTTCTCCCACGACCATTGTCAACTGGTATGAGTGGATCGGCGACTGGGATGTTTCCACTCAGAAATTTCCTGATTTCAAGAACCATGTCAAACGTATCAAAGATCTCGGCATGAGTTACATGATCTGGTGTGCCCCGCACCTTTGGGGATTCAAATCCGACCTCTACAAAAATAATCCCGGCATGACCATCAATAACCCCATTGAAGGTTATGACAAAATGGATGTCAATAAGGCGGATTTCAAACCTCTGGTTGCCAAACTCCGCGCCCTTGCCAAAGATAATGAACTTGATGGACTCAAGATCGACTTCATTGACATTGTTCCGCCCAATATTGATAACCCCAATGCCCGCAGAACGGAAGAGCTGGTCGAATCTCTCTGTTCCGGTTTGAAAGAGGATAATCCCAATGCGCTGATCGAGTTCCGTCAGAGCTATTCCACTCCGGTCACGCTGAAATACGCCACTCAGTTCCGCGCCGGAGACGTGCCTTTCAACTGGATCATGAACTTCGGCAGAATTGTGGAACTGCGCCTCGGACTGGGCAATCTTGCTCCTGTCCATGCGGATCCGGCATACTGGCCCTTTGGTGAAACCAGTGAAAACGTTGCCCGTCACATGATGGCGATGATGCCTTCAGTGCCGATGATCTCCATGGATCTCACCCGTTTGACTGAAACTGAGAAACGGATCATCCGTTACTACGTTGATATGTACAATGCCCATCGTGAATTGATCAACAAGAGCGAATGGAGATTCCTCTTCGGTCTTTCCGATATTCAGGCGGCGATCGTGGAAAATGAGAAAGAGCGGATGGTCATCATCTGCGACCATGCCCGTTTCCCCGAATGTCTGAAAAATGATGGACGTCCCACCTATGTATTGAACCTTTCCGCTCAGCCGCTTCCCTTCAAGTGTGAAAATGCGGTCGATGCCGAATGTAACCCTGCTGACGGCAGCTGTATTCCGCTTGCCGGTTCTGCGGTTATCAGATAATAATACATTTGCGTTGTTACCAAAAGAGCTGTCGCTTTCCGGCGACAGCTCTTTTTTTGTAATATGCGCAGCATGCGCATTGACTTGCCGTTGAAAGTCCGGTGCAGACCTTGTCAGCAGGAATTGTCAGCGAAAGTTATTTATCTAAATAAGGCAATAGCAAATTCCCGGTTTGACGGAAAGAAACAGCATATTAAGGTGTATGTGAGTCAGATTGCCTGAAAAAATGAACTGGGTTTGGATATAAGCGCAATGGAAGCATCAGGTCGTTCAAATAATAAACAACCTGATGCCCGATTTTTTCTGTTTTTTTTGTGTGTGTTGTTAAATCCGGACTGTACAATGATTTATCTTGAAAATGTCACACCAAATCCTTTTTTGTTGCGAGCCTTTTTGTAAGCATCTTCTGCGAGGTACATATGGTTATGAAAGTTTTGTATTCGATCGGCATCGCATGGGTGGGTGGATGTGAGTTTTCCGACCCATGTAACTGTTTTTCCTCTGCTGAAACGTGTCCAGAAATGAACGGCGGCTTTCGGATTGTATCCGGCTTTTGCCATTAAAATCAAACCGATCAAATCCGCTTCATATTCATTGCTGCGGCTAAATGGAAGCATTACGCCCAACTGCGATCCTGTGCCATAAATGTTATTCAAAGTTTCGTTATTTAAGCCAAATGCCACGCCTAATGCTCCCAGTTTCTGTAAGTACCCCCAGCTCATGCGTTCGCCGCCGTGGCGGGCAATGGCGTGAGCGGCTTCGTGAGCGACAATACAGGCAAGTTCCGCTTCATTGTTCATTACATCCATCAAACCGGAATAGATGGCGACCTTGCCGCCGGGCAGACAAAACGCATTTTGAATATTGGTATCAAGGACAATAAATTCCCATTCAAAATCGTCCTGCTCTGCGGCTTTGGCAATGGCTTTGCCGCACCGGGTAAGAGCTTGGTTGTATTCGGCATTACCAGAACGCTTATACTTTGCTTTGTATTCCGCATACGCCGAAACGCCCAGTTTATTCTCATACCCGGACGTAGTCAGCATCAACTGTGTCCGCCCGGTAACCGGTACAGACCGGCAACCGGTGAAAAGCAATAATAAAAGACAATATAGTGACATAAAAAGTTTCATTTTAATCAAATCCTGTAATTTCATAATCAAACGGGACTAACAATTTTCTAGCCTCATCTTTACTGATGTTTTCAAAACATTCGTCTATTCTAGTAATGGTGGTTTGTAAATCTTGAACATTCATCTCTCGTAATTCATGAATGTTTGGAAGTTTTTCTCCTGTTTTTTTATTATATTCAGAACGCATTCTATTATACGAATCAACCGCGCGCTCTGGGGTCATACCAAATACCTTACCTTGGTCTCTATCAACGACCATTTCCATATAATTCTGTCTTATTGCTTTTGAAATGTCTGCCGGTGAAAAGCATTTTATTTGATCATTGGAGTGAGAATGAATTCCGGCTTTTACTCCTTTTTCATGGGATCCATAAACAGTTCCCCCACTTTCTCCTGCTGTAGTAAGATTTGATACATACCATTGACCGTTTTGATAATAGATTTCTCCGTATTGTTCTTCTTTTGATGTAAATCTTGCAATCAAGTCTGATATATTGGAGATTTTATTTTTTCCAGAAACTTGTTCATTACCATGATCATAACGATTATCTTCCCCTGTTGGTGGAAATATGCCAATTACATTTATTTGGCTTATGTCGCCTCCGGTCACTCTTTGTCGTTGGGAGGTGTTTGCGGTAGCAAAGAAGGTCAAGCCTTGTGATTTTGTTCCGCTGCCGACCTGTCCGGCATAATCGGTGGGATAAAAGATAAATTCCTTGTTGGTGGAGTTGGCTATTTTTGCGGTATATTCCAAAATTCCGCTGCCGCGAATGTCGGTATAGATGCCTTTCTGCAATTCACCGTAGTTGAAACCGCTGCGTTCTACCGGCAGAATTTTGCTCATATCAATAAGCTGATTCAAGTGTTCATTGATTTTTTTATTTCCAATATCCGGATCAAGCAGATCACTGGCTTTGTAGGTAACTCCGCCGATTTTTATATTCAAATAAGAATCGGCAACCGTCAGTAATTCTTTTAATATTTTGCTGTTAGTTTTGGCATTGGCGTTGAATTCTTCAAACTGCCCGGTATATTCTGAACAACGGTTTAAAATCCGTTTTTGCTCAGCAGTCAGATTGTTGGCATACGCCGCATCTGTTCCGGCGGTACGCAACGCCCAGACTAAATGCTGCATATTACGTTTTACATTTTCATCTCCGGCAGAAACTTTTTGCACCAACTTTTTATAGGTGCCCTGTAAATCATCCGGAATCAGTTGTGCCATTGGCACAAGCTGATATTCTTCTCCTGCTTTTGGTGCCGGCAGATGGGGATCCATGCAGTAACCTTTGTTAGTAAAAGAAATCGTTACTCCGGGAGGGATGAGGATTCCTCCGTTTTTCACAAAACGCACTCCGCTTTTGCCGGGTGTATCGTCAAAGCGACTGACGGTTTCGATAGGTTGATCACTGACGGCTGCAAGTTTTGTGAAATATTTGCGAGAGTCCGCACTGGGCAGCAAACCGTTTATATAATCTTTGCCGGCAACTGCTCCTGCACCGGTAATGGCTTTACCGCCGCTTGTCTGCCAGTCTTCATAAATACTTAAGCCGCAACCGGCGCACAGCAGTGGCAGTAACCATGCCAGAAATGTCTTGGCTAATCGTGTTTTCATAGTTGGCAATCTCCAAATTTATAAATTTTCAGTTTTTTGCTCAAAAATCTCTTGAGATTGCTGAATAAAAGACTGAAAACGACTCTCCCTGTTGTTTCAACAGGGAGAGTCTTGTGATTCTGTCAGAAAATCATTTTCCGGTATTGATCTTCATTGTCCAGATATCCCAGACCAAACCACGGTTGGAACGGAAGAAAACAGTCTGACCATCCGGTCCGAACACTGGTTTGTCATCATGCGAACCATTTGTGGTCAACTGGGTAAGGTTGCCGCCTTCAGCATCCATGATATAGATATCGTAATTGTGTTTACCTTTGAGCAGAGAACGGTTGCTGGAAAAGATAATTTTCTTTCCATCAACTGACCACCGGGCATCCACATCATTGAAACTGCCGCTTCCAACAGACAGCTGAGTCTGATTGCCGCCATCTGCATCGCAAACCCAAATGCGTGATTTGTTCTTTTTTGCATCACCTTTGATGTACAACAGTTTTTGTCCATCCGGACTCCATTGCGGAGAAGTTCCCTCGGTTAACTGTTCCGGCATCCCGCCGTTGGAGGGTTTATTCCAAATATAGGCCGGCGCTGTGCTGCCTGGAAGAACCGCCGCGTAATAGATGTGTTCGGTTCTGGGTTTGAGAGCAGGAGAATAGTCGGCAGTGTTACCCATCGTTACAGTGCGCAGACCTCCTTTGCCATTCAGACGAAGATTCCAAATACCCAACCGACCGTTGCGGGTGGTGGAGAAATAAAGCGTGCTTCCATCAACAGACGGATTGGGATGGATGTCGTAATAATCTCCCTGAGTAACTGCTTTTCGCGGCGCACCGGCAATGCTGGTGTTGAGTTGCCAGATATTCGCCCGGTATTCGGTTTTGTTTTTGACAGTAAGTTCTTCCAGAATACTCGTAACCAGAGTTTTTCCATCAGGCAGAAGACTGAAACTCAAAATAAACTCAGTCTGAGACTGGTTGGTAAGTTTTTTACAGGAAGATACATTGGGCGAGTGTTCACCGATATTTGTATCAGAATAAATGGGTTCACTGATTACCGAAACTCCGTCTGCAGTTGGAAGAAGATCAAGAATCCGGCGTCCGGAACCATCCTGCTCCATCGTCAATGTCACATCGACCTGAGTGTCAGGTTTTACGGTCATTTTCGCCGGAAGCCAACCTTTTTTACGGACTTCCAGAATTGTTGCGCCGGAATCATCCATAGCAATGGCTTCTGCCGGGGTTTTACCAACAAATTCGCCATTCACATATATATCGGCTCCTGTCGGATTGGATTTGACATTAAATTCACGATCTAAGACAACGTTTATCGTATTAGGGGAATCAAATGTTACATTTACGGTTTTACTTGCATAACCATCTTTGGAAATTGAAACCTTTTGGGCTTTGAAGAGATTAACTTCTACTGTTGCGGGAGTTGTTCCAAGTGATTGTCCCTCGCTGCGAGCATTCGCAC
This sequence comes from Victivallaceae bacterium, assembly GCA_045605305.1. Lineage (GTDB taxonomy): Bacteria > Verrucomicrobiota > Lentisphaeria > Victivallales > Victivallaceae > UBA1784. The sequence continues at coordinate 3,398 of JAZUPS010000138.1, read as the reverse complement.
CAGCCGGGGAGCTGTTGACAGAAACACTCTTACAGCCGGTAATGCTGATAAGCAATGCAATAGTTGCTGCTCCGATGATTTTGTTTCTCATCCTTTTACCTTTCTATTTGTTTTTGCTTAATGTCGGCAACTGCCGATTGTTTGTTTTTAATACAAAAAACAGCCGCGATAATCCATTGCTGGATTTCGCGGCTGTAAAGCTGTGTGAGAGCGGAATATTATGGGAAAGTTGCGGAATGGGTGGTCGCGCAAGGATTCCGCAAAACAGTTGCAAAATCCAGCGTGTCGGGGAGATGGGGCGTTTAAAATAAAAAACCGCACGCTCCCGAACACTGCTCTATAGGCCCGACCAAGAGCCTGCTGTAACCATGCAAGAGAACGTCCGATAAGTTGTGCAGACACAATCCTACCGGATACATTTCACCTAAGGTTACAGCAACAATACTTTTTACTTGGTCGGTTTATAGAGCATTTGCTGAAATATATTACGGTTTTCAATTAGCCACTGCAGAAAATGGAGACACTGCTCCACCCCACTGCAACACCAATAATATATCACGGAAAAACGCAATTACAAGAGGAAAAATAATAATATTCCCAATTTCATAGAGCTTTGAGTGTGGAAGACGTATCTGCCTTAAATCCAAATAGCGGAGGATGTTTTATTCCGGAATTCAGTTGGAGGGAGCTGTACCGATAGTAGAAAATCGTTTATTGAAGCAATGGTCGATTTTTTCTTTCGACACCATGAACAACTTTCTTTGCTTTGTTTGAAAAAATTATTGAACGGATCATGGCAGTAGCTCCAAAACATAAATTCAAAAAATCAGCTGATTTGCGCAGGTAACGTTATCTTTTGCGAAAAAAAGATTTGATTTTGTTAATTTTTATCTTGAATAATACGCCTTTCTGTACTATATTATACTCATGCAAATAGAGGTTGTTTTAAAGTAATTCAAAAAAGTAATTGAAAAAATTTTGAAGTTGCCTCGAGGTAAAAAAGGAGGTTTTTATGGCTCATTTTGTGAGTTGTCACCGGCTTGATTATTTGCCGGAAAGTGATGTGGTTATCCGGGATGATTTTCTTTCCCTGCGTAAAGCGTATGAACTCTATCTGCACAAAACTGCCGAATTTCTGATTAAAAATATGCTTAATAAAAACCTTTGCCGCCACGAAAAAGCATACTTTTCTTTTCTGAAAATCACCTTTCAGGAGTTGTGGGAGTGGCATATCCGGGATGAAGTTGTAAATATTGTCAACGAAATTGAGACACATTGCTTTTCCGGTATCGATCACCGTCCGGATTGTGTATGGATCTCAAAACAGGACAACTCTTCTATTATTCCGGAATACAGTTGCGAAATTGCTTTTTTCTGGCACGATAAAGCCGTTTCCAACCATTTTCAGGAGAAGCTGAACGAAATTTCCCGGCATAACCGCTGTATTGCCGGAATTGAACTGCTTTTACAAAACTGTTCTCATCCGGAAAGCGGCTGGCAAAACCTTGCCAATTTCTGTAAAACTGCTCCCTCATCTACCCTGCTTGAGTGCGAGTATTACAACGCCTGATTGACCGGGGCAACCAATGATTAAAAAACGGTGAAGAGGCTGCATTTTGCCTCTTCACCGTTTTGTCAGAATAGCTTTACGCCAGAGCGGAGAATTTGGTTTCCCATTCGCTTCCGACACTCTGGAAATATTGCCAAGTGGTGTCGTCCGCGCCGTTGACGTAGAGAACTCCGATGTCGCCGGAGGCGGTGCGGATACGCAGGTCGTCAATGCCGTCGCCATTGAAGTCAGCGATCTGTTCAATGGAGTTGGTATTTTTGCAAATTCCCATAAAACCATCGACGGAGCCATCTTCCACCAGCCATGCGCCCACCCAGCCGTCAGCTTTTTGCAACAGAACATCATCCACGCCGTCACCGTTGAAATCGCCCGTTCCGACGATGGTCATATCGTTGGAAAGAGTGTCCAAATTTGCCCATTTGACGGTGCCATCGGCTTGAGTGAGGAACGTTCCGGCAAATCCGGCATCGTGACGGAGGACAACATCATCCAGCCCGTCACCGTTGAGGTCGCCCACGGCGGCAACACTCCACTCTTTACCCAGACCATTGAGGTAGTGCCAGCCGGTACCATCCGTTCCGAAATAGCCGAGATCACCACTGGTTGAGCGCAACAGAATATCCGCTGCACCATCACCATTGAAGTCGCCAAGTCCGAGAACGTTGGTGGTGGAATTTACGCCCATAACGTTCTGATACCCGGTGACTTTGCCGTCAACAACCTTCCAAGCTCCGACCGATTTGCCATCGGCAAAGAAGATATCCTGACCGTCATTTTCTGAGCCATAAAGTTTACCAGTGCCGAGCAACCTGACATCATCCTTAATATCCGAAAGATTGCCCCATTTAATGACCGATTCATCTCCGGTGGTGAGCCACGCTCCGGTAAATCCCTGCTTGGAGTGGCGCAAAATCACATCCGCCAAGCCGTTACCGTCAAGATCGTCATCGACTATTTCCGGCTCTTTCGTGTTTCCGATGGTCAGGGTCAAATTTCCATTAACCTGATCAAGCGAGTAAGTTACGCCATTGTAGACAAAATCTTCTCCATTGACGGTAATTAAACCGTAATTGACCGAACCATCTCCAATGGTGATCGTGCCGGTGAAATTGCTTGCGCCTTGAGCAAGTTTGTAAGTGCCGTCTGCTTGATCTGTGGAAACGGTGATAGTATAGGTTGGCGTACCCTGAATCAACGACAGATCGTTGATCAAGTAGCCATCTTCTGTGTTCCGGTCAGCCACGGTAAAATCAATTATTGCTCCGGAATACGCCCCAACAGTTGCTTCGCTTTCAATTTGCAAACTGCCGCGATGCACCCCGCCGGAGGAGATGTACATCCAGCCCCAGTCATTAACGGTGGTGCTGTTTGCCGTGCCGCCGGAGGAGATGCGCATCCAGCCGTAGGAATTAACGGTGGTGCTGTTTGCCGTACCGCCGTAGTCGATGGCCATCAGGCCCCCGAAATTAACAGTTGTGCTGTTTGCCGTCCCGCCGGAGGAGATGTACATGTAGCCGCTGGAAACATAGTATACTCCAGTAACGGTTGTGCTGTTTGCCGTCCCGCCGGAGGAGATGTACAAGCCCCCCCAGGAAACAGTGGTGTAGTTAGCCGTACCGCCGGATAATATGTCCATCCAGCCTCCGGCCTTAACAGTGGTGCTGTTCGCTGTTCCGCCGGAGGAGATGTACATGTAGCCCCAGTCATTAACAGTGGTGGTGTTTGCCGTCCCGCCGGAGGAGATGTACAAGCCCCCCCAGGAAACAGTGGTGTAGTTAGCCGTCCCGCCGGAGGAGATGAACATGGAGCCTCCGTCATTTACGGTGGT
>JAZUPS010000137.1:0-15765 GCA_045605305.1 Victivallaceae bacterium | reverse complement strand
GCTGACGACATGGTATTATCCTCAGGATGCCAACCGCATTGTCATGGCGGCACCGGGAGATTTACTGCTGCTGCAAAGTGCGTTTCCCTTTGCGGCGGAATTGCACAACTTGACTGGAGAAAACATTTGCCGGACAAGCAGTTTACAGCAATCATCCGGCGCTTGGTTCGCATTGCTCCGTCTTCCGGTCAAACGGCGCACCACGCCGGAAAATATCGAAATAAAATTCACCTCATTTGAAAACGGCAAAGTCCGGAGAAGTTCCGGAACCATCCGCCTTCTGGCAGATCCGGAAAAGCGGCAGGTCAGGTTGAGCGGGAATTGGCACGATGCGGAAAACTGTTTCGTTTTCGGTTCCAATGACCGTTCTTCTTACGCCATGTTCAGCGCCCAATGGGGCAAGATCACCAGCAAGTATGATGCTATTCTGGCGGTCAACAGTGAACCGGAATTTCCCACTGACCGTTTTGTCATGTTCTCCCGCTGCCGGGCGTGGCTGGTCTTGGATGGCTACTCGCAGGAGTTGACCGCCCAAACTCTGGAAAATTACTCTGCTCATCCCGGCAACCGGGCAAAATGGGAATTTTCCGTCCCTGATGGTCACGGCGGTAAATGCAGTTTGACCATCACCTTCAGAATGGCTTTTGATCAGAATACCGTGGAATTGAATTTTCACCGCAACCCCCGGAATGATGGATTTTACCCTCAGGCAAAACTGATCCTGCGCCCTGATTTGGAAGACCGGGTCAATCATACCGTCACCAGAGCATGTGACGGTGCCGAAAACTGTTTCCGTCATGCGGTCAATGCCTATCCCGGCGGTTATGATTTTCAACCGGGCAGCCGGAAGCTGCAAATGAAAATTTCCGCCGGAGAATTTCACTTTGAACCGGAGTGGAAATATATGGTCGATCTTCCACAGGAACGTTATTACGGAATGAGTGACAAAACCGATCTCTTCAGTCCGGGATACTTTGCCATTCCCCTTGATCCGGATGAAGATGTCACCCTTACTGCATCGGCGGAACCGACCAATGCCCCTGCCCCGAATTATCCTCCGGCAGAGTTTCCTTCCCATCTTGCTCCGTCAGCATTGAGTATCGATGCCTTGAACCGCTTTGCAGTGCGCCGGGATGGATTGAGTACCGTAATCGCCGGTTATCCATGGTTCCTTGACTGGGGAAGAGATACTCTTATCGTACTGCGTGGGCTGGTAAAATTTCCGGAGTTCCGGCAAAAATCAGCGGAAATCATCCGCCGTTTTGCGGCATTTGAAAAAAATGGTACTATCCCGAATATGATTTGCGGCGGCAACGACTCCAACCGGGATACCAGCGATGCTCCGCTTTATCTGATTGTGGCAGTTCGGGATTATCTGGAAGAAACCGGGGATAAAGGATTCCTCAACTCCGATTGCGGCGGCCGCTCACTGCATGAGATCCTCCTTTCCATTGTGGAAAATTACCAGCATGGCACTCCTAACGGCATAAAAATGGATCCTGCCAGCGGATTGATTTGCAGTCCATCCCACTTCAGCTGGATGGATACCAATTACCCCGCCGGAACTCCGCGGGCCGGGTATCCGGTGGAAATCCAGGCTCTCTGGTTTGCCGCGCTGGAATTTCTCGGCAGAAAAAAACTTGCCCGGCAGGTGCGCAACAGTATCGAATCTCTCTATTTCCAGCACAACAATGTATCTGACTGCCTCCATTGTCCCCCCGGAACTCCGGCGGCAGAAGCGGTTGCCGATGATCATTTGCGCTGCAACATGCTGACCTTGATCACCTGCAATGCGGTAAATGATCCGGAAAAACAGTTGAAAATACTCCGTCAGGCTGAAAAACTGCTGATCCCCGGTGCGATCCGCACTCTGGACGATTCCCCGGTTTCCTATACTCTGCCGGTCAGTCGTGACGGCGTGTTGCTGAATAATCCATCATATCCCTATCAAGGTTACTACCGCGGACCGGAAGATACCTGCCGGAAAGCAGCTTATCACAATGGCACCGCCTGGTGCTGGCCCTTCCCGGCGTATTGTGAAGCACTGGCGCAGATTGGAAAAGAAAAGTCCAGAAAACGGGCGCTGGCGCTCTTGATTTCTGCAGTAGACTGGATGGAAAACGGCGTAATCGGAGAGATGCCGGAAGTGCTTGACGGTCACGCTCCTCACCGGATCGGCGGCTGTCTGGCACAGGCATGGAGCATCTCGGAGTTTTACCGGGTGCTGAAACTCCTGAAAGGAGAGTAGATTTTTCATGCGTGTTTTGCTGAAAGGTTTTACCGCGGACGGTATCAATGAACCTTCGCGCAAGTGCGTTCTGGTGGAAAATGACCGGATAATTGCTGTGGAAAAAGATATTTACGGTGCAAGTGCCGCTGATAAAATTCTGGAATTCAAAGATGAGATCATCGCGCCGGGATTTATTGACACTCACGGACACAGCGACATATCGTTACTGGCTTATCCTGAAGCCGAAAGCAAACGTCATCAGGGAATCACCTGTGAAATCACCGGCAACTGCGGTCTCTCCGCTTTCCCTTTGACCGGTGTCAACCGGGAGCATCTGGAGTCCCTTTACGCAAACTATGGAGTGGCGCTCGATTGGCATGATTATGAAGAATTTATGGCAACGCTGGCAGAACGGCAGGTAAATTTGCGGACATATTCGCTTTGCGGTCACAATACTTTACGCGCCGCAATATCCGGTTATGAGAAAAAGTCACTTTCTCACACCGAAGAAGAGGCTATGCATAAACTCTTGAAATCTGCTCTTAAATCCGGCGCAAAGGGGTTATCCACCGGATTGCTTTACACTCCCGGATGCTTTGCTGAAAAATCAGAAATCACCGGATTGATGAAAGTTCTTTCTGAATACGATGCCCTTTATGCCACTCATTTACGCAGTGAAGGCAATAATCTTCTGGAAAGTCTGGAAGAAACCCTTTCTGCCGCAGATGACGCCGGATTGAAAAAAGTTTTGATCAGCCACTTTAAAACCGCCGGAAAAAACAATTGGCACAAACTTGATGCAGCCTTGGATTTGATCGAACTCTATCGGAGCAAAGGCATAGATGTCCGCTTTGACCGCTATCCTTATACCGAAAGTCAAACCATGTTGAGCGTGATTCTGCCTCCGCCATTTGACACCATGCCCGATCGGGATATAACGGTAAAATTGCAGGATAGTAAATTAAAAAGTTCTCTCATTCAGGAGTTGACCGAAAAGTATGATGATACAGATTGGCAGAGATGGCGTCTGACCGGAACAAATCATCCGGAATGGAAAAAATTCATCGGCAAAAAATTTTCATCTCTTCCGGGAAATCCGGCAGCAGCAGTCATTGAACAATTAAGTTATGATGCCACAACCGCGATGCTCAGTGCCGCCGGGATGTCAGAAGAGAATATGAAGCGGATCATCACCCATCCATTGTGCATGGCTGGCAGTGACGGCAACGCCCTGCCCCGGTCTGGCTCAATCAGTACCCATCCCCGGGCATTCGGAGCAGTTGCCGGATTTATCCGGTTGAAACTTGATGCAGGAGAATCTATCGGCAGTTGTGTCAATTCAGCCACCTATCGACCGGCAGAATTCTTTTCTCTCCACGATATTGGAGTAATTCAAAGCGGCAAATACGCCGACATTTGCGTGTTTTCTCCGGAAGAGATCGGGTGCAAAGCGGATTTTACCGATCCCTGCCGTTTTGCAGACGGCATCAGATTGACCATGCTCGCAGGAAAAATCGCCTGTTATTTCTGAACTTGATTCTGCAAACTTTTCAGCAGCACTTTTACAGCCGGAGCGGAAGCGGATTGCTTTTTAACTCTCTCCAATTCCAGATTTACCCCTACCCAATCCGCGGGGATTTTGGCTCCGATGCTCTGCTGTGCCGCGCGCATGGCGGTTTCATTATCTTTTTCTGCATAAGCGATAAGGAACTTGACCACCATTGCATTCCTGCTTGGTTTATTGAATTCCAATGTCTCTTTGGCGGCAGAAATATTTCCGGACTTCCACTGGGCGAATGCCAAAAGCGGGATGTAAGAGGTATGTTTTTCTTCAAGGATTTTCTTGTAATACCACACCGCAGATGCCCAATCAGAACCAACTTCAGCTTCTCTGGCGGCTCCGCTCATGAACCGCACCAGCTCCCGGCGGTGATCGAGAAGATCACCGAGTTTTTTCTCAAGTTCCGGATCAGGAGCCGCCCCCAATTCTCGTGCTTTCTCATAGGCGATGACCGCCTCTCCGCGCCGGTCTGAAAGGGATGCGGCAAGTAAACGCGACAACTCAAGCTGGATCTCAAAGGATGCCGGAGCGATACGTGATGCGGTCAAAAGTTTTTCCTCTCCCCGAGCCGGAGCGCCGCAACCGGCATCGATCAACGCGGCACACATCAAAAACATCGCATTTTCCGGCTCTGCTTTGAGCAGAGGATCGATTATTGTCTTTGCATTGCCGAAACGGGAAAGAGCAATATAGCAGCGCGCCGTGGTCAAAGCCAACTGACGGTTCACCGGATCTGCTCCATAAGCCGCCGACAGGTGCGGTGCGGCATCAGCGAAACTGCCGCGGCGAAAGTAGATCATTCCCAAACGCAAATGAGCCGGTGAAAAATCTTTGTTATTGGCAAGCGCCTGCTTGTAATGCCAAATCGCCAACTCCGTTTTGCCCTCATTTTCCGCCGTCAAACCGGCACCGGCAAGTTCTTCCGGGGAACGGTCACTTTGCAAAGGCTGTTCCGGAACGGTCTGGTCAGCATTTTTCCTGTTTTCCAGCATTGCCGCTAATTTATCCCTCTCTGCCGCCAATTCCGCATTGAGTTTGTTGATTGCCGCCAACTCATCTTCCAATCGCGCAAGTTTTGATGCATCAACTTTTTCCAGCAAATCAGCCGCAGACTTCTTCCGGAACTCTGCCAATTCGTTATTCAAACGGCGCAACTGAGCTATCTCATCATCTTTGAGTTTTGATTTCCGCTCTGCTTCAGTCAACAAACCGGTTTGCTGATTGTGCTTGAGTCTGAGTTGACTGAGATCATTCTGCAGTTGCTGGATCTGATCATTCAATGCTCCGGTGGTCAAAGCCGCCGCCCGAAGTTTTTCAGCCTCGATCCGGCAAGCGGCATGAAGATCTTTTTTCTCGCCGGAGTTGAATGCTGCAACTTGTTTATTCAATTTATCAAGTTCTGCATTCTGACTTCCGATCATCGCCTCCAATTCACTATTGGTACGCTTGAGTTTTTCAAAATCACTGTCTTTCTTCCTCAATTTGCCAAGTTCAACAGTATCTTTCCGATTTTTTTCTTTGCTGGCAATCAGTTCACCCTCAATCCGCCGGAAATTGCTTTCCAACTCGCCGAAACGGATTTTCAACGCCGCCAATTCAACCTCACGCTGACGCAATCCCACCAGTTCTTTTTCCAAACTCTGCAAACGTTTTGCCTCTTTTGCCAATGCTTCCAATTCCGCCATTTTGCGCCGGGCAGTTTCAAATTCAGCGGCTCGCTTACGCAATGAACTCAATTCACTTTGATCACGATCGTAAGCAGACTTCAACTCCGCATTGAGCTGTTGTTCCCGGGCAAGTTCATTTTTCAAACGGTCATTATCCAGCAAACGGAGCTTGGCTTTTTCCAACTCTGCCTGACGGGGCTTCGCCGCTTCAACCAGCAATTTATTCTCCCGGTTTTCTGCCGCCAACGCCTTGAAATCACGCTGCAGCTGAAGGTAAAGATTTTTCAACGGACGCAACTCAACCAGTTCTTTCTGCAATGTTTTTTCCTTTTCAGCAGCGGCGATCACCTCTGCCCTGGCAGTAAGATTTTCATTATTGACCGCTTTCAGCTTGCGCTCCAAATCCGCATAACCGTTTTTTGCTCCATCAAGTTCCGTTCGCAAAGCGATCAACTGGTTTTGCGCGGCAAGCAGATCATTTTCAAGCTGCTTCATCGATGCTTTGGCAGAGGCGGCAGCTTGAAAATCCTGACTGTCGCGGGTCGCCAAACGTTTTTCCAGTTCTTCTGCCCGCTTGTAAAGCGCTTTTACGTCATCTTCCAAAGTTCGGTTGCGCTCACGCAAACCGGATAACTCTGTTGCATTAAGTTTGACGGTACTTTTTTCCTGCTCCAAACTCAAATTCAAACTGCGGTTTTCAGAGGTTAAAGAATCATTTTTTTCCTGAATCGTCCGCATGGACAAAAGCAAAGAGTCTCTTTCTCCGGATAATTCAGTGATTTTCCGGTTCAAAGTCTTTCGTTCCTCTTCCCATTTGGCAAGTTGTATATCGTTTATTTTATGAACATTTTCTTCATCCCCCTGCCGCGCTTTCTGCAATCGTGCGATCTCGGCATCCCGATTTTCAACCGTTTGCTTCAAATCGGCGATCTCGCCATTCAATTTCCCCACCTCTTTGAGCTTATCAGCCAAAGAAGTTATTTCCCGGTTTTTCAACATCAATTCATCATTACGCTGTTTCAACAAATCTTCAAGTGCTTTTCTTGCAGCAGTATTGAGCCGGGAATTTTCTTTTTCAATTTTCAACTGCTGTTCTGAACCGGAATACAACTTGGATAAACGCTCATTATTCAGTCTTTCATTGACCAGCTGCTGTTCCAAAGTGCTGATGCGTTCATTGGGACGTTTGGTATCTTTTTCCAAAGCAAGAAAACGTTTTTCCAACAAGGCATAACGCTCATCTGCCACCTTTTTATCCCGAAGCAAAGATGCTATTTCCGTTTCAAATTTCCGCTGTTTCTGCAACTCATTATTCAAGCGCTGATTCAACAATTTCTGCTGAATGACCTGCCGTTTCAAAGCGGCAATCGTTTCGTTGCCAGCTGGCGAAGAAGTTTCCGGCGATGAAGCAGGCTCTTTACTGCCGGGAACATCTCTTTTTACTGCCGCTTTTTTCCCGGCGGCAGTTTCTGGAGAAGATGCTGGCTTTACATTGCCCAGCAAGCGGTTCAATTCTGCAATTTGCCGGTCACAATCGCGGAGACGGTCAGCAATCACCCGCTGGTTCCAATCGGGGCGGGCAGAACGCACCGCCAGATAATTTTTCCGTGCTTTTTCAAAAAATTTCAACGCCTCAGTATAACTTCCACGTTCCCGTAACGATTCGCCCTGCTCAAAATTGGTATAACCTGAGCGCCATGAATCCCACGGCGATGGCGCCGCCCATAATTGCAGCGCCCCCAAAAGCAATACCACAGCAAGGAATTTTTCAGCTGACCTCATTGCATAAACTCCTTAAATCGGTGTTGATATTTTTCTTCAATCGCAAATACGATGACCGCACTGCCGTCATCTGTAAACTCTTCTTCGTAAATATTTCCGCTGCTGTGAGCCAATGTTATCAAATCATAACGGGATGGCGGGATCACAGCTTTCAAGAGACAGCGGCTTTGAGATGCGAAATCCGCCAATGTCCTGCGCAACTCATCCAAGCCCTCACCGGAGTGTGCTGAAACATACAACGCCCCCGGAAACAATCCCCGCAACCGGGCAAGTTTCAATGCGGATTCTGTTTTATCCACCCGGTCTGTTTTGTTGAAAACCACCACAATGCGCTTTTCATCAGCGCCCAACTCCTTCAACACACCGAGAGTCGTTTCCCATTCATTATCAATATCATCAGAGGAAACATCCAATACCAGCAGCAAAATATCCGCCAGTACCGCCTCCTCAAGAGTGGACTTGAATGCCTCGATCAACTGGTGGGGTAATTTGCGGATAAAACCTACGGTATCATTAAGTACCATATCCACATTTCCCGGCAAAAGCACCTTGCGCGCCGTAGGATCCAGAGTGGCAAAAAGCTGATTTTCAGCAAAGACATCAGCATCGCACAAGGCATTGAGCAAAGAGGATTTGCCGACATTGGTATATCCAACCAAAGCCCCCTGCACCACCGGACGGCGGAGACGGGATTTTCTTTGGGCGGCACGCTGTTTTCGTACCAGAGCCAACTCCTCTTTCAGTTGCTGTATCCGGCGCTTGATCAACCGCCGGTCGGTTTCCAGCTGAGCTTCGCCCTGTCCGCGGTTGGTAGTTCCTCCGCCGCGCTGACGGGAAAGGTGAGTCCACGCTTTATGAAGCCGTGGAAGAGAGTACTCCAATTTGGCAAGTTCCACCTGCAATACCGCCTCCCTGGTCTGCGCTCTGGAGGCAAAAATTTCCAGAATTATCTCTTCTCTGCCAACCACCGGACAACCGGTAAGTTTTTCCCAATTCCGCTGTTGAGAGGGTGTCAATGCTGTATCGAACACCAGAAGATCAGCTTCACATTCCTGAACCAGACGGGCAACCTCTTCGGCTTTGCCGCTGCCGGCACGATAGCGCACATGGTGTTCGCGGAGCCGGATTATTTCCGGCTCCAGCGGAATTATATCCAGATTACGAACCAGATCAGCCAATTCATCAAGTTGGGATTCTACAACAGCGCGATCCTGATCCGGTTCCAGAAAACCGATCAGGAATGCCCGTTGTTCACAGACAGCCTGTACCTCTTTTTCCAACTCGATCAAAAAGCCACCTCAATAACTCAATACCGCTTCAAACGGGCGGTAAGTTCTGCCTCGTAGGCATCAAAGTCATCAATTTTCAACTGAGCAACTCCGGTTTTTACCGCCGCCTCAGCCACTTTGCGCGCCACATGGGGAACGACACGGGGATCAAAGGGTTTGGGAATAACCATATCCGGGCGAAGTCCGGCGGGAGTATCGAAAAGTCCTTTGGCAGCATCTGCCGGATAGGCTTTTTTCAAGACAGTTTTGATCTCTTCCGGAATTTCCATCGTTGCCAACTCAGCCAAAGCATAACTGGCGGCAAGCTTCATCTCTTCGTTGATGTCACGGGCGCGTACATCCAATGCTCCGCGGAAAACACCGGGGAAACCCAATACATTGTTGATCTGATTCGGATAATCGCTGCGTCCGGTACCGGCTAAAGCAGCTCCGGCAGCGATCGCCACATCGGGGAAAATTTCCGGAGTCGGATTTGCCATGGCAAAGACAATGGCATCCCGGTTCATAGAGCGAACCATATCAGCGGAAACACAATCCGGAGCAGAAAATCCCAGAAAAATATCCGCTCCGGCAATCGCCTCCTGCAAAGTCCGCATAGGAGTATCTTTGGCAAAAATTTTCTGCTCTTCGCTCAAATCAGTTCTGCCGGAGTGCAAAACTCCGTTAATGTCACAGAGAGTCATATTTTCCAGCTTGGCTCCGGCAGTCAGATAAAAACGACTGCATGCCAATCCGGCGGCACCGGCACCATTGACCACAAAACGGCAATCTTCGATCTTCTTGCCGACAACTTTCAAACCGTTAAGGATCGCCGCCAGAGAAATGATCGCCGTGCCATGCTGATCATCATGAAAAACCGGAATATTCATCCGTTTTTTCAAAGTTCTTTCCACTTCGAAACAGGCGGGAGCGGCAATATCTTCAAGGTTGATACCGCCGAATGTCGGTTCAAGATGTTCCACTGCCTCAATCAATTTTGCGGCATCGGTACGGTTCTTCTCATTAAAAACCTTGCCCAGGCAGAGTGGAACGGCATCAATATCCGCAAAGTGCTTGAAAAGCACAGCTTTACCTTCCATCACCGGCAAACCGGCTTCCGGACCGATATTTCCCAAGCCCAGCACGGCAGTTCCATCGCTTACGACCGCAACCAGATTGCCGCGGGAGGTGTAACGCCACACATTTTCCACATCAGCCTTGATCTCAAGACATGGCTGAGCCACTCCCGGTGTGTAAGCAAGAGAAAGATCTTCTGCGGTATTGCAAGGTTTAGTGGAGTTGACCGAAATCTTTCCGGGACATTTACCGGAGTGATAATCCAACGCCATTTTTTTTACATCATTTGCACTCATTTTTTACCCCTGAAAAAAATAATCATTAAAGCTGAGGACGCACATTCCATTGCGTGCTGCGCCAACAGCCGTTTTCATATTCATAAACACCGAATGCTCCGGTAGCCAGTTTCAAAGAACCTTCCAAAGCTGTTCCGGCAGGCAAAATCGCTTTGGAAAACCGGGCGATACCGTTGCTGGTGACTGCTACAACAGTTTTACCGGGAAATTCTGCAATGATTTTTTCAGCGAACTCCTGCCACTGCGCTTCCAATTCTCCGGCTTTTTCGGCGAGGAAATACCAGCCGCGAGGCAAAACAGCCTCACTATCCCATTTCTTCAACGCAGCCTTACCAATGGCACGCAACTCATCAATGGTGGTATCAGGAGTAATGGCTTGCGGATTTTCGACAACTCCGAGGCGGATGACCACCTCATCTTCCGGCTTGCCATCATCATTGCCGTAATCAAGTTCAGAAAGGAACTCAGCTTCTTCCAGAACTGCTTCCGGAAAAGAAGCCGCCACGCCGACAGCGCTCTGACAAGTGCGCTGCAAGGGGGCATGAAAAATAATTTCCGGCTCATATCCCAGCTCCGCCATCATCTCTCCGGCGGCATAAGCCTGTTTCATTCCGGTTTCAGTCAAAGGAATATCCGTAGCACTGCCTACCCGGCAAATCACATCTCCGGAATTGAAAGTATTGCCATGACGCACAACGATCAAACGGGTAACTTCACTCATTTCAACAGCTCCCCTGCCTGCAAAATCAACTTTTCAGCCCGGATCAGATCTTCCGGAGAATCCACGCCGCTGGTAGCAGCATCATAACCGGCAGGATAATTGACCTCAACCATCCGCACCGGAATCCCGTTTTCAATAAAACGCAACTGTTCCAGCTGTTCAAATTTCTCATATTCGCCCAGCGGTGCCTGTGAAAAATATGCAAGCGCGGCAAATTTATACGCGTAAAGACCGATATGACGGCAAACCGGAGATAATCCACCGGCAGCTGCCAGTTTCTCCTCTCCCCGAATCGCCGGAATAATATTTTTGGAGAACCATTTGGCATTTCCATCCGCGCCTACGATCGCCGTCGTTCCGGAAAAAGGCGAATCTTTTTTAGATTCACGCAATGCCGCCAATGCCGCCCAATCCAATCTGGTAAAGGGAGTTGCAACCTGAGTTTCAGGATGTTTTTCAAAAGCATCAAGCAGAGCATTGATAAATTCCGGCGGACAAAGCGGATTATCCCCCTGCAAATTCAGCAGCACATCAGGACGGGATTCACGACCGGTCGCCACCGCCCAAACCCGGTCTGATCCGGAACGGCAGCTATCCGGAGTAATCACCACCGGAATATTGTGCTTTTCACAATAATCTATGATCAATGCGCTTCCTTCTCCGGAAGCAACCGGCTCTTCTGTAGCCACCACAGCTTCACAATCAGAGCGTGATTTGCATACAGCATCAGCAATATCCCAAACCCGTTGGATTATCGCTTTGCCGCAAAGCTCAGCCAAGGGCTTGCCGGGAAAACGCTTTGATCCGTATCTGGCGGGAATCACTATCAAACTTTTCATAACGTACCTTTACATAAATAATGAGGAACGGCTCAGCGTTCCTCAAATGATTTTTTGCTGTAAATTTTACTTCTGCAAGGGGATACCCGGCAACTCAACGTCTACATTATGCTCAAAGCGCAAATAATGAGTCACCGTCAAAGCAGTTGTCCCCAGCAGTACCAACAGTGTAATGATGCTTAAAATCATATACAGCACCGAAGGCTTGGCTCTGTCTGACACCGGCGGAGGAGGTGGTGCAACGGGAGCTTTCGGGGCATCCGGAGCTTGAGGCGCTTTGGGGAAACCACCGCCTGCCGGAGTTGGCGGCACAGCAGGTTTTCCAAGCTGAGGTTTAGCTGGCGAAGGAGTCGGCGCAGGTGCAGCGGGTGCCGCAGGTGCGGGAGCCGATGCCTGAGCCGCAGGTGCGGGAGTCGGTGCCTGAGCTGCGGGTGCGGGAGTCGGTGCGGGGGAAGCCGGACGGGGCGGAACCATCGGTTTCTTGACCGCCGGACGCTGAATTTTAACAGTGCGATCATCTTCGACGGCACTATCCGCGGCAACCGGAGCAATTTTCGGAGCGCGGCGGGTGCGCGTATCATCTTCCTCTTCCTGAGGAGCAGAAACAGCCGGTGCAGGTGCGGAAACAGGAGTCGGCACCGGAGCAGAAACAGCCGGTGCAGGTGCGGAAACAGGAGTCGGCACCGGAGCAGCAGCAGGCGTAAGTTTCGGGGCGCGGCGGGTGCGCGTATCATCTTCCTCTTCCGGAACCGGAGCAGATGCAACCGGTGCAGACGCGGGAGCGGGAGCAATCGGAACTGGAACGGGATTCAATACCGGTTTCAACTTCACAGTGACCCGAGTCCGGGTATCTTCCATTCCGGATGCCGCCGCAGGAGCTGGAGCCGCGGCAGGAGCAGAAGCTGGCGCGGGGGCTGCAGCATCCAAACTCGGACCGGTAGCCGCCGGGACAATTGTTTTCAAACGGACAGTTTTCCTGGTTCTGGTATCCTCATCCAAAGAAATTTTATTTTCCGGATCTGCCATTTTCTATTTCCTTTCTATCAAAAAATAAATTTAACTATTTACTTGATTTTCATTTTGTGCTGCTTCGATCGCACTGAGCCGCTGCGGCACATCACGATATTCCGGCATACTGATCAAAATCTGACGGTAACTTTCCACTGCTTCCTGAGAATTTCCGGATAACTCCAAAGCATTTCCCAGATAATAGAGAGCTTCCCGTTTGTATTTATCCATACGCGGCATATCATTGACCGCCTCACGCAAATAGGTAACCGCCTCTTCCGGAGCATTTCTCAATAACGCACAACGACCGATATACACCAAACTGCCGCGGCGTTTCTGCGGATTTTCCGCAACAGCCTTGAAGGTTTTCTCAGCTTCATCATACTTCTGACACTCAAATTGATATTCGCCAAGATCGAATTGAAGCTGCATATCATTCGGGAAACGTTCCGCCCGTAAAAGCACATGTTTCCAGCGATAATCGTAAATCGTTTTTTCCAAATCGGCGATCTGGGCTTCCGGATTCTCGTAGCTTTCCGGATTGGCCTTCAACACATTGACCATCTCCCGGAGATTGGAAATATACGCCTTCTCAATATGTTTATCCAAAACCGGGTCGAGCACCCCGAGTTTATCTGCAACAGTCCGGTACTCCCGCAAGGCATCTTCATATTTTCCCGCAACCATATAGGCATCAGCCATTTTACGACGCATATCCACTGAGTCATTGCGGCGCAACTCGGCGGAAAAACGGTCGATCAGCAGCTGTGCCTGATCGGCATCGTGGATCGTACCATCCAAAAGCTGTTGGATAATAGCATCTTCAGCATCAGCGGCGTTGGCTTTGTGAGTTTTCTGGTCATTGAAGTTGCCCCGTTCAATACTCGCCAGCACCATTGCCGCCTGCAAACCGGATTTATCCACATTTTTCTTGTCTGTACTCCGGGCGATCATATCCTGATGCACTTTCAAAGCATCGATCCCCTGCCCGTTTCTCTGCATGGCATCTGCCAGACGGCGCATCTGAGCCTGATTACCCGGATGAAGTTTGCACAACACGCTCAATGCAGTTGCACTGCCCCAAGGAGCATCAGCGGCGGCAGATACGTCAGCAAGAGCGCTGAGGATTGCCGGATTATCCACGCAAAAAGCGAGACTTTTTTCACACATAGCCATCGCTTTCAAAGGATCGGCTGAAGCAACGATGCGAACTATCGGCATCTTGAATGCTCCAAAAAGCTTGGCAAGGAATTTGACTCCGCCGCCCTGAGTACGGAGTTTGCCGAGTTCATACTCCCGAAGTTTGTCATAAAGCATCGGAACATCCGGATTCTTGCAAATAACCGGAACCAACGCATCGACAGCACCTTCAAAGTCACCGGAACCAGCCATCCGGGCAGCCCGGTTCAATGTATCCCGGACATAGATCGGAGCCTGGCTGACACTCTTACGATTCATAGTAAAAATCCACTTTCATGTAACCAAAATACAATACACCCAATATACATATATGTAAATTATACTGAAAATGTGTTTTTTACAAGTGATTTTATCAAAAATACGAAAAAAATCGTTAATTTTTCTCATTTATCCTCTGAAATCCGGCATATTCCGCAATTCCGGCAATTCAATCCCTGAGGCGGCACATAGAGCATTCCGTTGCGGATCGCCGCCCGGCGGTTGAAGTAATTTTTCACCGCCAGAATACATCCGACAATGATAAATGCCCCCGGTGCAGCTCCCGGCAGAAGGAAATCTGTCGTCCATCCGGGAATCAATTTCACTTCAAAAACTGCTCCGCTGGTCAAAAACTCTCTGATAACGCCAAGCATCGTCAATGTCAAAGTAAACCCCAGCCCCATGCCGAATCCATCCAGAATGGAACGGATGGGAGAGTGTTTTGATGCAAACGCTTCTGCTCTGCCAAGCACGATGCAGTTTACCACGATCAGCGGAATAAATATTCCCAACGCCTTGTACAATGCCTCCGGAGCATACGCCTGCAAAAGCAGATCCACCACCGTGACAAATGCCGCAATAACTACAATGTAAACCGGAATACGGATTTTTTTAGGAGTAAATGAAGAAATCAAACTGATCACAAAGTTACTCCCGATCAAAACACAGGTCGTGGCGATCCCCATTCCCAAACCATTTACCGCACTGCTGGTCAATGCCAGAGTAGGACAGGTGCCAAGCAACAGGACAAGTACCGGATTCTCCTTCCAGATACCTTTGATAAAATCACTAAACATGGAATTTTTCATAACGCCGCTTTCCTCATTTATCTTTCCGCCACAGCGAGAATGTCTGCGCGATCCGGTTCACCGTGCCGGTAACCGCCCGGCAGCTGACCGTAGCTCCGGTCATATAGTTGAAACTGCCGCCATCCTTGCTTATTTTCCATACTCCGGCATCGACAGCTTTTTTTCCGGAAAACTGGTCAAGGTAAATATTTGACGGAACTTCAGGTGCAGTCTCATTCAAGTTGAAAATCGTCCTTTGAAACTTCCGGTCGCAAACATTTGCACCCAGCCCCGGAGTCTCTTTGTGCTGCAAAATCTGCACTCCGGTAATTGTTCCTTCCGGAGAAAAGCCGACCATCACCTCGATCGCGCCACCGTAACCGCTGCCGCTGCCCTGCCCTACAAATCCGCAAATCTTGCCATCTCTGGCAACCGGAGTAAACTTTATCCCGTCAAAAATTTCATCCTTTTCAACAGAATCAAATTCCGGCAGCGACAAACGGTAAAACACCGCCTGACGCACCCGGGCTTGAGCATCTTTGATCGGTTGACTGGTCAACTGGGAAACTACCGCCAGCACCAGCGCCGCCGACAGCGCCACAGCCCCGAGAAAACCTCCCAGAACAATCATACTTTCACGATTTCGCAACTTCATTTTGCACTCTCCTTTCTCTCCCGCTTAGGCACATAACCGAATGGCCGTCTGCCGCACCAGCGGTCGATCAAAGGAACGAGGGCATTCATAAAAAGAATAGCAAAACTCACTCCTTCTGGATAATTTCCCCAAATCCGGATAACTGAAGTAACAATTCCGCAACCGATAGCAAAAACAACACATCCGAAACCGGTTATAGGACTTGTGACCATATCCGTAGCCATAAAAACCGCACCGAGAAAAAGTCCGCCATTAAGCACATGGAATGAGGCACTTGGCGTAACTCCGGGAAATGCCGCATGGATTATCGCCGTAAACACCGCCACCGTCCCGACAAAGAAAACCGGAACCCGCCAGTTGATCAAATTCAGCATCACCAAAATCGCATATCCTATCAACAGGGCAAACACGCTGG
>JAZUPS010000136.1:0-6820 GCA_045605305.1 Victivallaceae bacterium | reverse complement strand
GCGTACTTTACTGGAACAAATCCCCACCCTCGCCCCGGTGCTGAAACCCTGTTTCCTGATGAGTCCCTTTTCGGTGGCTCAATATCTGCCGGCTGATAATGCTCCATTTGATCTGATCGTATTTGACGAAGCATCACAGATCCCGGTGTGGGATGCCATCGGTGTGATCGCCCGGGGCAAACAGCTTATCGTGGTGGGCGACCCCAAACAGATGCCGCCGACCAACTTCTTCCAGAAAGGAGAAAGCGAAACCGATGATACCGCACCGGATGATACCGAAGATCTGGAAAGTATTCTCGATGAATGTATCGTTGCCGGAGTTCACTCAACCCATTTGAACTGGCATTACCGCAGCCGTCACGAGTCATTGATCGCCTTCAGCAATCATCATTATTACGAAGACCGGCTTTATACCTTCCCGGCGGCGCGGAACAGTGAAAAACTGGGCATCCGGTTTGAGTTTGTCCCTGACGGTATTTATGACCGTAAGGCGACTCGAACCAACCGCAAGGAGGCTGAAGCACTGGTGAAATATATCTTTGACCGGCTGGAAGCTGCTGAAGGGAACTGCCGTTCTGTCGGCGTGGTAACATTCAGTCAGGCACAGAAAGATCTTATTGAAGACCTGGTGGAAAAGGAACGTGCCAAACATCCGGCTCTGGAATCATATTTCAGCGAAACACAGGAAGAACCGCTGTTTGTCAAAAATCTGGAAAATGTTCAGGGCGATGAAAGAGATGTCATCCTCTTTTCCATCGGCTATGCCCCCGATGCCAACGGCAAATTTTCCATGAATTTCGGCCCCTTGAACCGTCAGGGCGGAGAAAGGCGGCTCAATGTGGCAATCACCCGTGCCAAAGAGCAGGTGGTGGTGTTTTCCAGCATCCACGCCAGTCAGATAGAGTTGTCCAGAACCAATGCCGTCGGAGCGGCGCACTTGAAGTATTTTCTGGATTATGCCGAGAAAAAAGTCAATATTTACTCTGATTTCAATTCTGAAAAAAGCGTTGACGGCTTACGGGATGAAATTGCCGGGTTCCTCACCGGCAAAGGTTATACCGTTGAACGTAATGTCGGTTGTTCCGGATTCCGCATTGATCTGGCAGTGCGCCATCCGGAAAAGCCGGAAGAATTTCTGCTGGGCATCGAGTGCGACAATGCCGCATACGCCGCTCAAAAAACCACCCGCGACCGGGATAATCTGCGCCATCAGGTGTTGAAAGGCTTGGGGTGGCACACTTACCGGGCGTGGTGCGTTGATTGGACATTTGACCGTGAAAGGGCAGAAAAATCCTTGCTGGAATTTATTGAAGAAGTGAAAAATATTCCCGCAGAACTCCCGTCGGATCTCTCCGGAAAAAAAGCTGAAACCGAAGAAAATATACCGGAAACTGAGCCGGAAAAAGTTCAATATGCTTCAGAAACATCACCGGTTGTTTCCGCAAACCGCCAGGAGTACCGCATCTGGAAAAATTCCTATTCCTGGAATCAGGATGAGTTCTATGAATGTTCCGGGAAAAAGATCATTAAACAGCAAATTGCCGAAATCATTGCCCGGGAAGCTCCCATATATGAAAATCTGCTCAAGCGCCGTATCGCCAGAGCGTGGGGCTTCAGCCGCATCGGCGGTAATATTCAACGGGTTCTGGATGAGTGCCTGCCGAAAAATCTGACAACCTCTTTGCATGGCGAAGATCGGGTGATATGGTCAGCGGATCAAACACCTGCCGGATACACGTTTTACCGGGCAGGCAACAGTGATGAAACGAAACGGGCGATCGATGAAATTCCGCCGGAAGAGTTGGCAAATGCGATGTATGAAGTTCTGACGGACTTCAATTCCTGCGAAAAAGATATACTTTTCCGGGAAACCGTCAAACTCTTCGGATTATCTGCAGTAACCGCCAAAGCCCGGAAGTTCCTTGAGTACGGCTTTGCGGCATTGCATAAAAGCGGCAGGATTTAGCCCATCCGATACCGTGATCCCCCGAAAGTGGCATCCGATCCGCATTTCAAAGTTGCCTGCAAGCCACAGCGGGTATACTGATGCCATGCCCTGCGCCCAGCGCAAGCGAAGGCGCAGTTTTCCCGGAGCGGCACGTTTGCCGCGGCTGTATTTCGTAAAATTTTTCAATAAAAAAAGCCGGAAAACTTGAAAAATCACCACTTTTTGAGTATAGTATGAAAATTACTCTGAAATTACAGAATATCCAAAATTGTGTAATTACAGTATGGTGTCATCTGTAACAGGCGAACATGCCGGAATACCGGATTTTGCAGCATCGGTCATAACTTCAGCCGGTGTCGCTGATGAAAGCAAAAAACATTTTTCAACGGAAATTTTTTATGGATACAAACAACAGTTGTGACTTTGCCGAAATGATCATTTCGCAAATGGTGCGGATGATGGGAGAGGGTGCGCTCACTCCGGGTGAGCAGATTTCTTTGCGGATGATGGCGCAAATTTTCGGAGTCAGTACCCAGCCGGCATCCATCGCTTTTAAAATGCTGGAAAGCGAAGGTTTGCTCATCACCAAAAAACGTTCCGGCACCCGCATCGCCCTGCTCACTCCGGAAGATGTCTGGGACTCCATGCAGCTGCGGCTGGCGGTGGAGGAAAAAGCGGTGGAACTGGCGTGCCGTTACGCCACTGATGCAGAACTGGATTCCCTGATGAAACTCGCCGAAAATGCTGACATGGTCACCAATTCCGATGAATCTCTTAAAAATGATGACCTCTTTCATCTGCAGTTGTGCAGTTTATCCAAATCTCCGGCGCTCTACCAGTATATGCGGCGCAATCTTCCCTTTTTCCGGGTGCGTTCCTTCCTCTGTCCGGCGATTTTTGCCATCGGCAAAGCGTTGGTTCCACGGGTGAAAGCCGGTACTGTTACCAAAATCCGCGGACATCAGAAAATAACTGCTCTCATCCGTCAGCGCAAAAGTGACCGGGCAAAAAAACTGCTCAACACCCATATCTGTGTCAAAGGCATCGAACAACTTCTGGCAGAATACCGCCAGCGTCATACAATCAATCTCTGGGAGCGTGAATTATGAATGGCAATATCTCCTGCGGCTCTGCCCGGGTACAGTGGAGTGACAAAACTCTGATTCTGGAAAATTCCGCGATCCGCCGGGTCGTGGATCTGAGTGACGGTTACTGCCGGACGGTGGAGTTCGCTGTCAACGGCATCGAATTTGCCTCCCCGGAAGATACTCTCTGCGATTTCTCATTTTTCGGTATCAATATGCCCGGCAGAAAAAACACCCAGACCATCTGGCACCCGGTCGGTGAAATTTCTGCGGAAGTTGTCACCGGTGCGCCCTTTGATGCGCCGCATATCGAGGTCAGAGCGACTTTCAAGGAGGAGTACCAGCAGGCGGAATTTACCCGTATCTACCGGCTTTACTGCGAATTACCGGCGCTGTCGGTGCAAAATACTCTGGTTTCCGGCGTGATTCCCAGCTGTTACTGGACATACCGTCAGGAGTTGTCAACTGCCGATGCCCGTTTTCCGGATTCTTTTCTGGAAAGCTGTGTGGATTCCTTCCGCTGTGCCGAAGGATGCAAAGCCGTTTCCAGTGTGGAGTTCAAGGGGCGCACCGACTACTGCAATGATCTGGTCATCCACCATACTGCCGATGAGAGCAATGGTAAATTCAACGGCAATATCCTGCTTATAGAACCCGATGATTCCCGTAAAGAGCGTTCCGCTCTGCTCTGTTTGCAGGAAGCTCCGCCCAGTGCCGAAAGACGGGACTTTGAAAAGTATGACTTCCGCTGTGAAGATCAGCGCATTTGTTCCTGCTGCTGGGGCGTCGCTCCGGGGGAACTGCTCCCCGGCAGAGTGGTGAAAAGTTACCGGACAAGCTGGATAGCATTGGAAAATAAAGCCGCTTTGAGCAAAGAACTGCATACCTTCCTTGCCGGACGCTTTCCCATGGAGGAAGCCGAAGCGGCAATTCTGGTAAACCCCTGGGGCTGTGGAAAATTCCCGGAGTTGACCGGAGAAGGATTCCTGTTGGATGAGATTGCCGCCAGCGGTGAGATCGGTGCGGAAATTTACCAGATCGACGATTCATGGCAGCAGGGCAAAGCCCTCAGTGAATTGGCATGGAACAATCTGGCGGTGAACATGGATTTCTGGCAGGTGAACAACCGGAGACTTCCATCCGGCTTCGCCCCTCTGGTTGACGCGGCGGAAAAAGCCGGAGTGAAACTCGGTTTGTGGTGTGCGCCGAGCTTTACCCGCAACTTTCAGGATCATGAGGAGTTTGCCCGGATGCTTCTGGAAATGCACCGGCAGTACGGTTTTGCCACTGTAAAGATCGATGGGGTGCGGCTGCAGAGTTTGCAGTCTCAGGAAAATCTGGAGTCACTTTTGCGGGAAGTCCGGGAAAAAAGCGGCAAAAAACTCTTTTTCAATCTGGATACCACCAACGGTCAGCGGCCGGGATACTTCTATTTTCTGGAATACGGCAATATCTTTCTGGAGAACCGTTACTGCCAGTATCCGGGGTCGATCGCCTATCATCCGGAAAAAACTCTGCGCAACTTGTGGCAGTTGAGCCGCTATGTGCGGCCGCAAACGCTGCAGATCGAAATCCCATATCCGGGGGATATTCCGGAAAACTGGCAATTTGATGCCGATCCCCGGGATTACGCCTTTGATTACTGGTGTGCCATCGCACTTTTTGCCAATATGCTTATCTGGACTGCTCCCTCGCGGCTTGCTCCGGAGTTCGCCGGAACTTTGAAAACCATGACCGCATTGCACAAAAAACTGCGCCGGGAGATCTTCCCGGGCAGAATATTGCCGATCGGCAGTGAACCGGATGGAAAGAGTTTCACCGGATTTGCTTCCGATGCCGGATATATGTTGATTTTCCGGGAGAAAAATTCTCCGCAAACCACCTTCACCATCCCGGCGGCAACCGGGGAAATCATCGCCGGAAAAGGAGAACTTGCCGGTTCGCTTCTCTCCATGCCCGCCGGGACATGGTGCGTAATCAAAATTTGACCCGCTTGACAAAAAGCAAAAGAAGAGCTACATTAAATATTGTTCGATGTGTAATGACAGTTGAAATTACAAAAAGCGGCACTTTCAAGGTGAAGAAACATAAAAACCGGTCTGATTTTCATTAATAAAATCATTAAATTTTTATACTGTAAAAAGTTTCAAAACGGGGTAATCCCCCAACAAAACAAAGAAAGGGTCTCCATTATGCTTCAGAAAAACTTTTCACTCTTATCGAACTTCTCGTAAACAGAGCTCTCTCATCATGGCATTTTTTGACAACAAAATCTTACCGCACGGCGGGGCGTGATTTATCATCAAAAAGTATCCCGCTTTTTTTGAAAGAGAATGGGGTGCGGGGAAAGGGTCTGCCCGGCAATGGTGTGCGCTTTGAAATAGAGTAAGCAAAACCCTGCCGAAGCCTCAACGTACTCCGGAACTGCGTAAAATTTACTTTTTCGGCAGTTCCTTTCTGTATTATCTCCCGGATGGCGGATCACCTTCTGCAAACGTTCATGAATTTTTTCGTGCCTTTGATTTTTTTGATGATTTTCTGCTCGTTAACTTGAAAATGAACTTAAAATGTGGTATTTTTAACAAAACTGCGCTTTTAACCAGAAAAGGAGAAAAAAATGCGTATTACCGGAACTTTTCTTGACGAGATAAGTCACGATATTCCCCATCAGAACTGGGGACGTGAAGAGTGGGATGCCGACTTCCGCGCGATGAAGGCATTCGGGATCAACACAGTTATCCTCATCCGCTGCGGATGGAAACGGTGGATGACCTATCCATCTGACGTGCTGATGAAAGAGAAAAACGGCTTTGAACCCCCCGTCGATCTTATTGATATGTTCCTCGATCTGGCGGAAAAGTATGAGATGGACTTTTTCTGCGGCAGTTACGACTCCGGCAATCCCTGGTGGGAACCCGGTTATCAGGTCGTACCCGAAGTGGCAATGATGCGCAAGGTCTGCAACGAGATCATCGACCGTTACGGTCAGCGCAAAGCCTTCAAGGGCTGGTATCTTTCTCAGGAGATCGCCGGAACCAACCCTGCGGCGACCACCTGTTACCGCGAACTGGGAACTCTGCTCAAATCCCGGATGCCCGGATGCAAGATCATGATTTCTCCGGGAATGAAAGGAGCCAAAGCCTACAACGCCCAGATGGTCAAACTTGGCAAAACCATCGCCCCCGAACAGCACGAAGCTGAATGGCGGGAAAATATGGAGAAAATTAAAGGTATCGTCGACATCGTTGCTTTCCAGGATGGTCATGTGGAAATCGAACTTCTCCCGACCTTCTTGAAAATCAATAAGAAACTCTGCGATGAAAACGGTATCGAGTGCTGGACGAACAGTGAAAGTTTCGACCGGGATATGCCCATCGACTTTCTGCCGATCAAGTGGGAAAAACTCCGCTTGAAACTCAAAGCGGCGGAAGAAGCGGGACTTTCCAACGCCATCACCTTTGAATTCTCTCACTTTATCAGCCCCAACAGCATGTACAAATCCGCGGGCGGACTCTATGACCGCTACTGCGAAGAGAACGGCATTCCGGCGAGAGCCAAAGATTTCCGCTGAGCTTTTTTTTCGCTGCTGTGAGAACCCTTTTGAGTCTCTCACAGCAGCTGTTTTTTTGCCTTTTTTGCGGCACGTTTGCCGCCAGCGCCAGCACAACGCCCGCAAGCCGTGGGGTGGAATTTGCCTTGCGGGATTTGCAAAGGTTCAGTTTGCCGGAGAGGGGGTGTTCAAGTCGGATCGTAGCCATGTCGTTCTGTGAGCCAAGGAGTTGTGTTC
>JAZUPS010000135.1:0-11519 GCA_045605305.1 Victivallaceae bacterium | reverse complement strand
GGGGTAAAGAAAACACTCTGTGTTCGCGGAAGGCAGTTTTAAGCAAAGATCGAATATCAACCCATACCGGGAACTGGAACTTTTGAAATCACTTCTGCAAGCCGAGTTTTTCAGCCAGCACCCTTGAGGGGAAAAATCCGGTCAGATGAGCAACATTTGTCCCGTTGCGGAAAAGGAAGAGCGAAGGGATG
This sequence comes from Victivallaceae bacterium, assembly GCA_045605305.1. Classification (GTDB taxonomy): domain Bacteria; phylum Verrucomicrobiota; class Lentisphaeria; order Victivallales; family Victivallaceae; genus UBA1784. The sequence continues at coordinate 11,328 of JAZUPS010000135.1, read as the reverse complement.
GTGGAAACATCGTAATTTGCTGCCAATTCCACATTTTCCTCCTCTTCGATATTCACTTTGCCGATGGCGATTTCCGGGTATTCTGAAGCGAATTTTTCCAGTTCCCGCGCCATATTGCGGCAGGGGCCGCACCAGGTGGCGTAAAAGTCGATCAACACCAGTTCATTCTGCATGATTTCCCGGAATGACTCCGGATTCAATTCTCTTATTTCCATAATATTCCTTTCCTGCAGATATACAATTTTTAAGAATTTGAGGCAATTTCAAAAATACTCAAAAATTCTTGAAACTCATCGTTGCGATCTTAAAGCGGAGCGTTTTCGGCTGGTTACTTATTCAGTAGCCGCCTCAAACTACCGCTTCAATCTCATCAACGCTGATTTTTCAATCTCTTTTTGAATTACTTTTGAAATCACCTCTCTTTAGAGGGAATTGTCTCTGTAAATTAATATAATTGCTTTCATCTTTTTTTCAACCTTGTTTTTCTGCTATTTTGTGGTATAGTATAGGCGCGGACGGAACCCGGTTTCATTCCATCCCGAAACAACCACGGAGAAATAAGATTATGGATTGGCAGAAGTATGCGGTAAAGTATGAAAATGAGTTACTGAATTCAGTAATTCCTTTCTGGGAAAAAAACTGTGTCGATAAAGAATTCGGCGGTTATTACACCAGTTTGGATAGAGACGGTTCAGTTTATGATACGATGAAGTATATGTGGATGCAGTGGCGCATTGTTTACATGTTCGCTGAGATCTACCTCGCCGGTTACCGCAAAGACTCCTATATCGACATTGCAGAAAAGGGTTTCGACTTCCTCTACAAACACGGCAGAGATGAGGCGGGACGTTACTACTTCGCCCTCAACCGCGAAGGTGTTCCGGCAATGGCGCCTTACAGCCTCTTTTCCGATTGTTTCGCCGCTATGGGCGGAGCCAAACTCTACAAAGTCACCGGCAAACAGCTCTATGCCGATGCCGCTGTCGAAGCAATGAACAACTACATTGAGCGCGCCAAGAGCGGCAACAGCGCTCTGCAGTGGAATAAGTCCCTTTCCGGCAAGACCCCGTATCTCTCACTCGGTCACTACATGATGATGGCAAATCTGGGGCTGATCATGAATGACTGCCTGAACAGCAATGAGTTCGATTCCGCGATGGATACCGCGCTGGATATGGTGCTTAACAAGTTCTATTCCAAAGAGTTCGGTCTGGTATTTGAAAACATGCCCGTAAATGGTGAAACACCTGATCTTGACAGCAGTATCGGCAGACAGATGAATCCCGGTCATGTGCTGGAAGCGATGTGGTTCCTGCTCAACTATCTGGAAAATGTCCCCGGTTCAGAGGAGAAGATCCGGGCTATCGTGAAAATCATCAGCAATACCCTGGATTTCGGATGGGACAAGGAGTATGGCGGTATTTTCTACTTCATGGATGCTCTGGGCAAACCCCATATCGAATTGCAGCATGATATGAAACTCTGGTGGGTGCATAATGAGGCTACTCTTGCCTGTCTCCACGCTTACAAAGTCACCAAAGATGATAAATTTGCCGACTGGTTCAAAAAGGTGGATGATTACACCTGGAGCCACTTCCCCGATCCGGAATACGGCGAATGGTTCGCATACTGCAACCGCCGCGGTGAAGTTACTCATCAGCTCAAAGGCGGCAAATGGAAAACCTTCTTCCATGTGCCCCGCGGTCTGCTCTTTGCCGCAGAATTGCTCAAAGAGCTTGGCAAGTAAAAGCCGCCGCGGCTTGAAATCACGGCTGAAAGAGAAACGCACACTGCTCAAAAATGGGGGTGTGCGTTTACTTTTACGATCGACAACAGCAGAAAAATCTGCTCTGATCGGTAAATCACTCTTGAAAATCCCTGCCAAACAGGGTATATTAGCCGACGTAAATATTTGAGGCAATTTCAAAAGTTCTCAAAAACTCTTGAAATCACCTCACTTGATAAAAAGGAAAATGTGATGATCGATATTCTGCTGGCGACCTGTAACTCCGCTCCCTTTTTGCGCCGTCAAATCGACTCGATCATCGCCCAGAGTGAAAGTGATTGGCAGCTCATCATCCGGGATGGCGGTTCGCAGGATGAAACTTTGGAGATAATCTCGGAGTATTGCCGGGAATATCCCGGAAAAATCATTTTTCTGGAGTCCAAACCCTCTTCCGCATTGGAAAATTTTACGGAATTGCTCAAACACTCCACCGGAAAATTTGTCATGTACGCCGATCATGATGATGTGTGGTTTCCGGAAAAGATCGAAGTCACGTTGAAACATCTGCGGCAAATGGAACAGCTCCACGGCGCCGATACCCCCTTGTGCGTATTTACCGATGCAGCAGTAACCGATGGAAATAAAAATATCCTTTGCCGTTCCAATTTGCGCAACCAGCACCTCGATCCGGTAAAAGGTCTCTCCCCGGCAAGATTGCTGGTGCAGAATGTGCCATCGGGGAACACCATGCTTTTCAACTGCCATTTGCGGGATTTGATCTCTCCCATTCCCGCCGGAGCGGTCATGCACGATCACTACACCGCCCTTGCCGCGGCACTTCTGGGAAAAATCAGCTGTCTTGAAGAGCCGACCCTCTACTATTGTCAGCATGGCGGCAATGTATTAGGCAGTGCAGAGTATTCTTTTGCCGGAATGGTGAAAAAGTTCCGCAAAGGACGGCGCGCGGTGCAGGAGAGATTCTTTGCCAACTGCCGTCAGGCGGAGGATTTTCTGGCGCAAAATGAAGATAAATTACCGGAAAAAACCATTCTCATGCTGCGGGACTTTTCCCGGTTCAGGGAGTTGAATTGGTTCAGCCGCCGATGGCTGATAATCCGGTACGGATTGTGGAAAACCGGGATTCTCAGAAACCTCGGAATGTTGTTGATAATTTGACTGTAATTTCCAAAGTCATTGTAAAAAAGGAGTTGAAAAATGAAATTCGGTGTGGCAGACTTCGGTATGAGTGTTTGGGATGGCGGACTTTTTGACCTGCAGGGCAGATTGGAAGGTTTGAAAGCCATCGGTTATGACGGCATTGAGCGCTTTGAAGCAAATTGCGCCTCGGATGCTTTGAATAAGGCGACCCTTTTCCGCCGGTTGGGGATGGAGTTTTCCACCTGCCGCGGCCCGAAAAATATGGATAGTATGCAGTGGACTGCCGGATTGGGAAAACCTTATGTCTGGATCGCATTGCCCGATGGAAGCCGCTCCATTGATATGGAAAAATATCTGCGCCAGAGCAATACCTTCGTCGCCGGATGCAAAACCTGGGGAATCAGCGGTATCCTGCACAACCACCTCGGCACCCGTATCGAAAGTCAGGAGGAAATTTACACCTTCATGGAAAAGTGTCCTCAGGCGGAACTCCTGCTGGATATAGGTCATCTCTACGCCGCCGGAGGCGACCCGGTGGAAATCATCCGCCGTTATGTTGACCGCATTGCCGCCGTTCATGTCAAAGATATTGTAATGGTCGATGAATCCATCGGTCTGGATAAGTGGTTTGACCGTCTGCGCTTCTGCGAACTGGGCGCCGGAACTCCCGGTCTGGTGGATTACGATGCCTGCGTCAAAGCTCTTTGCGAAGTTGGTTATGACAAGTGGATCTTTGTGGAACATGACACCCACACCGATGATCCATTCAAACAGCTGAAAATCAGCCTTGACCGGTTGAAAGAATCTTACGCCAAATACTGCTGAATCTTATCCGGCGGGGCTGACACTTTCACCTTCAGCCCCGCTTTTTTCACTCCTTGCCGGGAAGAGAGTGTTATTCAAAGATCGCCAAAGCAGTATTGACATTGCCGAAGGGAGCGCTGGTGGCGGCTCCGTTGATCTCCCCGCGGATCTCATCGAGGATCTTGCGGGCAATGCGGATACCTTCGGCACGTTGAGCTTCTTTGTCCCCGGCATTTTCCATCGCCTTCATTATCCAATCCGGCACGATCACTCCGGGAACCTCTTTTTTCATAAAGAGCGCATTACGGTAACTGGCAAAGGGCCACACTCCGGCAATGACCGGAATACCGAAGTTTTTCCGGACATTTTCCAGAAATTTCAACAGCGTCGGCGGGTCAAATACCGGCTGGGTGATGATAAACTCCGCACCCGCGGCAACTTTTTCTTCCAGACGGCGGTACTCCCGCTCCATATCAATGGCGTTGGGGTCAGCTCCCACTCCGGAAACTATCGCCGTCTGCACGCCGTTGCCGAGCAGCTGTCCGCCGGCATCTATTCCCCGGTTCAAACGGCTCTGCAGTTTCACCATGCCGATGGAGTCCACGTCAAAAACTCCGGAACTGAATGGATAATCCCCCAGTTTCGGCGGATCACCGGTAATGTAAAGGATGTTGCAGAGCTTTTTCGCCATACATCCGAGGATCATCGACTGCAAACTGATCAGATTCCGGTCTCTGGCACAGCAGTGGATAATGGTTTCGATCCCCGCTTTTTCCTGGATTTCAATAGCGGTGATGATCTGGGAAATGCGGCAGCTTGCCCGGGGGCCATCGGGGATATTTATGGCATCGATCCCCGCAGCGGCACAAAGTTTCGCCTTTTCCACGGTACTGCTCAAATCGAACCCTTTCGGGGGGGTGAACTCAATGAGTTTGACAAACTTTCCGGCGGCAAGTTTCGCACCGAATGAGCTTTTATCTTCCAGTGCCACCGGCGAAAGCTCTTCCAGATGCTTTACTTCCACCTGCGGCATCGCTTTTTTCGCTCCCGCCGCCAGCGGTTTGAGGGAACGCACCATATCGGCAATATGTTCCGGGGTAATACCGCAGCAGCCGCCGAGTCCTTTGGCTCCCAGATTCATATAACGCATGGAGTAGGTGGTGAAATACTCCGGCGTGGTCATCTGCATAAAGCGGTTATCCACATTTTTCGGAACTCCCGAACCCGGCTGGGTGATAACCGGCAGTTCCGTTTGACGGATGATCTTTTCCAGTGCGGCAAGGGTGGTTTCCGGGCCGGTTCCGCAGTTGAGACCGATCGCATCCGGAGCAAACTGCGCCTTTTCCAGCACGGCGCAGATGGAAGCAAAGTCACTGCCGTCAGCAAGTTTTCCATCGCCGTCAAAGACAAAACTGGTAACAAAGGCGATATTGCCGGAAACAGCACCCAAAGCGCTTTCCAGCTCTTCCAGAGAGGATATGGATTCAAAAATCAGGAAGTCTGCTCCGCCGGATTCCAGAAACCGTGCCTGATCGGCAATGGCTCTGCAAGAGGCGCTTTTGGCAGGTCCGATGGAACCGGCTATCAGAACTTCCGGCTTCCCGGCGGCGGCTTTGCGGGCAATGGCGACGGCGGCATGGTTGATCTTTTCCGCCCGGTCGGCGATGCCGAATTGCTGAAGATTTACAGCGTTGGCGTTGTAGGTATTGGTGGTCAATACCTCCGCTCCGGCATCCACATAAGCCTGATGGATCGCCGCCACAGTGGCGGGTGCGGAAAGGCAGAGATCATCGTAAGAGGTGTTGACGAAAAAGTTCCGCCGGTAAAGTTCCGTCCCGAAACCGCCGTCAAAAATCAGAATATTCTGTAATTTTTGCCGTAAATCACCTGATTTCATCATAACTCCCTGGGCTGATTGACTGATTTCAAAATCACCATCTGAGCGGCAAATGCCGCCAGCGCCATTATCAGTGCGAAAATAAATGCCGCTCCGGTAAATTTGGATACATCCACGGTAAAGCCGCCGACTACCGGAGCGATCAGATTCACCACCCCCACAATGATCTCATTTCCCGCCACAAAAAAGCGGCTCCGGGTCGGATGAGAGAGGGAGTGATAGACCAGATAGAAGTAAAATACTCCGCTGTAAATACCGTAAATCACTGCCGCCAGATAGAAAAATCCCACACTTTCGGCAAAGGCAAAAAGCAGCAATGAGATCACCGCCGGAATGGTCATCAGCAGAGCCGGGAGTTTTTTCCACATCCACGATTTGCTCCGGCAGAGCAGCAGCGCCGTCAACGCCTGCGTGTAGCTCACCAGCGCCAGAATATAGGCGATATGTTCTTTGCTGATGTTGAGAAATTCACCGTGTTTTGGCCACATGGAACGGATCTGGCAGACGGTCAATGTTCCCAATCCGCCGACGATCCAGCCGAGAATGGCAAGTTTATCGTAATCTCTGGTTGAAAAGAGCTGTTCCGGCAGATTTTCTTCAACATTTTCCACCGCGCCTCTCTCCTCATTCCGGAGCAGACGGGCAATGATGATCACACTCAGAGTCACTGCCAGCGCCAGAATGAAGGTGATAATGAATCCGGCAGTTTCCGACAACCGGGCAAATGCCAGCGGCCCGGTCGCAAGTCCGCTGCTCCAGGTCATCGTGTAAAAAGCTGTGGCACTGACCGTGCCGGGAGTTTTGCCCCCGGACTCAATGGCTTTCGCCAGCAGTTGAAAGGGCGTACAGAACATCGCCGCCCCGATACCGGCACACACCAGCCAGAGAAATTGGGTATACAACCCGTTGAAAATGATAAATCCCAAAGCGGTGATCATCAGTATCACTCCTCCGGCAAGGATGGATTTCAACGCGTTTGCCGGTTTGACCAGTTTGCCCACGATCATGGTTATCAGGCAGTAAGCGATCCCCCACGCCGCAGTTGCCGAACCGACCACGATTCCGGAACAATTTTCCTTTGCAAAACGGAACGCCGTAATGAAAAAAAATCCGCCGTTGAGAAAATTTATCGCAAACGGCACAAAATAAGCCAGAATTTTTACCAGCATAATCCCCAATCATCCCCATTAAACAGTTTGACTGCACCACTTGCGGCACAGTCAAACCGGGTCACTCCCGGTAACTCATTGCCGGGAAAATATTTATTGCTTACAGCGCTCCGCACTTTTTCAGTGTAGTGGTCAGCACTTCCAGATGCGCCACGCTCATTTCGCACAGCGGCAAACGGTATTCACAGGCGATCTCACCCCGCAGCGCCATGGCGGCTTTCACCGGAATGGGGTTGCTCTCAATGAAGAGGTCGCGGAAAAGTTCATAATATTTTTTGTGGTAAGCCAAAGCTCCTTTGAAGTCGCCCTTCAGCGCCAGATCCACCATTTCAGCAAGTTCGCCGGGAATGATGTTGGATGCCACACTGATGATACCGGCGGCACCGACAGAGATCATCGGCAAGGTCAATGAATCATCACCGCTCAAGACGGTAATATCGCAGAGATTTTTGATCGCGGAAACCCGGTCAACGCTGCCGCCTGCCTCTTTGACCGCCACCATCAGCGGATTTTCGGCAAGACGGGCGATAGTTTCCACTGCGATCGGAACTCCCGCTCTGCCGGGAACATTGTAAAGCACCACCGGCAGCTGGGTCTTTTCAGCAATGACGGAAAAGTGACGGTAAATACCCTCCTGAGTGGGTTTATTGTAGTAGGGAGTCACTTGAAGTGAGGCATCGGCTCCGGCGGCTTTCGCTTCCATAGTCAACTCGATCGCCTCTTCAGTGGAGTTTGCTCCGCTGCCGGCGATCACCTGACATCTGCCATTGACGATCTGAACGGTGCGGGCGATCACCTCGATATGTTCCTCACAGGAGAGGGTCGGGGATTCACCGGTGGTACCGACCGGAACCACTCCGGCGACCTTGCCGGCGATCTGCCGCTCCAAAAGTGCTTCAAATGCTTCATAATCGACCTTGCCGTTACGGAACGGCGTCGCCAACGCTGTATAAACTCCTTGCAAAACCATAAAATCCAACTTTCTTTTTTTTATGCAGGATAAATTGCCTCTACAATATATAAAATACTACCATCGGGCAGTAAATTCAAATCAGAGAGCTTGAAAAATTGCATAATGGATACTATTTTATGTATGAATACCGGAAAATGAGAGGTTTTTTATGAAAAAATTTGCATTCCTTCTTTGTGCCGCACTCTTCTGCGGCTGTGTAGAGATCCATTACGACGGCAAAACCGCCGAACCCCGGAATGATGATGTGCAGACCGTTGTCTTTTCCTCCCCGGAAAAAGTCACCCGCAAGTACACCGTGCTTGGGGAAGCCTCTGCCAGCGGCAATTATCAGGAAGTTTCCCGTGACCGGCTGATCGCCAAACTCCGGGAAAAAGCCGCCGCCAGCGGCGCAGATGCCATCATCATCACTGAACAGCAGGTCATTTCAAACGGCAGAAACGGCGGTAAATCTTCTGCAGTACGCAACGTTTTCAGCACCGATCACGGACCGGACAGCTGGCAGCCGGTGGCAGACAGCGTTGACCGGGACTATATCAATACCGACCGCAGCCGCAGTACCGTATCTTCTGCCAACAACAGCGGTTACACCCGGATCATCAAAGCTCAGTTCATCCGTTACTGAATGATGATCTTCTCCTTCCGCTTCTGAAGATCGCGCCGGAACTGCGCCGGAGTGATGCCGCAGTGTTTCCGGAACATTTTAATGAAATACGAAGCATCGAAAAATCCGGTGCGCACCGCGATCTCATCAATGCTCATGGAGGAGTGTTCCAACTCATAACAGGCGCGTTCCAGACGGCGGTTGCAGATATATTCCGACAGTCCGATACCCAGCTCTTTGCGGAAAAGTTTGCCGAAGTATTCCGGAGCGTAACCGGATATTTCCGCCAGGCGTTTCATGGAAAGTTTGCTGTTGAGGTTGTCGGTGATGTAACTCAGCACTCTGCCCAGATGTTTCTGGGAATGGTTGGCGCGAACTCCCGGAGCCAATACCGCATTGCGGAGAATAAATATCAGCAGTTCGATAAAAAGCGCTCTGCTCCGTAAAAGGTAAAAGGGGGAAGGGGTGTTGATCTCTTCATTCAACTCATCCAGCAGTTGCGTGATCTTTTCCTGTAAATTCGGGCCGAATGTATACTTATCCAGCATCCTTTCCGGCTCATTGGCACTGAAGTAACGGAAAAGTTCCAGTTCATCATCCTTGAATATGGAGCGGTCAAAAAGGCAGTTTACATAACAGAGATAACCGTCACTGTAATACTCATGGGTCGCACCCACCGGGATCATGTAAAGATCCCCGGTAAGCATCGGGTGAACGATGCCGTTGACCGCACACCACCCGGAACCGTGGTAAATATATACCAGCTCCACCGCATTGTGACGGTGGATCACCTGATAACTCGGCAGCCGCAATTTCTGCACCACCAGCGGCAGATCACTGCCGGCAAGTTCTTCAAGTTTGTATTCAAGCATATATTTTCTCCTCTCCATATTATAGCATCAAAACCGGACTTTTCAAGCTTTTTTGCCTGAAAGTCCGAAAAATACCATTTTTTCCCCTGGAAGTACAATGTACTTTTCCTTAACTGCGGTTATATTATAGAAAATGCGTCAGACAATTTTACTTTTGGAGAAATACTGTTATGAGAAATACCCTTTTGCGCGGCGCCCTCGGCGAAGCTCTGCAGCGTACCGTGCAGGAAAGATTGAAAAAAGTTGATTACGATCAACTGGTCGAACCCTTCCGTTTGCGTAATGAAAATGATGGTGCATGGCGTTGTGAGTTCTGGGGAAAAATCGTCCGTTCCGCCATTACTGCGGTGTGGTCTACCGGCGATGCCGGATTGCGCGCCATGATCGACAAAACCGTGCAGGATATGCTCCGGTGCCAAACCCCCGACGGATGTATCAGCTCCTATCCCGAAGCCGAACAACTCAAAGATTGGGACATCTGGGGCAGAAAATATACCCTGCTGGCTCTGGAAAGATACTACGAATTGCTCAATCCCGATCCGCAAGTTTTGAAGTGCTGCTGCGGCATGGTCGATCAGCTTATGACCAAAATCGGTGACGGCGAAGGTCAGATCCCCATCTTCAAATGCGGCTGGCACGGCGGTCTGGCAGCATCCAGCATCCTCGGCGGCGTTATCAACCTCTGGAAGTTGAGCGGAAATCCCGCTTACCGCAAATTTGCCCAATATATCATCGACTCCGGCTGCTCCGCCGACGGCAACATCTTTGAGTGCGCCGCTGCCGGAGTTGTCCCCGCCGCTCTTGGCAACGGCAAAGCCTACGAAATGACCAGCTGTTTTCAGGCAATCGCCGAACTTCTGGTTATTGACGGCGAAATGGATGAAGATGCCGCCGCCATGCTCCGGCGTTACTACGATCAGGTCGCGGAACGGGAAATTTTTGTCACCGGTGTCGGCGGAGCAAAAGATACCTGGGGAGAATACTGGTTCGACGGCGCTTTCCGTCAGACCCGGAGCGATTGCGGAGGACTTGGCGAAACCTGTGTCACCGCCACCTGGATCAAATATTGTATGCGGATGCTGGAATTGACCGGTGACTGCCGCATTGCTGATGAATTGGAAAAATCCCTCTACAACGGCATCCTCGGCGCCCTTGCTCCCGATGGGACTCACTGGATGCACGTCAACCCCACCCCCCTTACCTGCGGCAGTAAAATCTGCGCCGATGACCAGATCGGCAGAGGTTTCGGAACTCCCTACGGCGGCAACGACTGCTGCCGCGCTCAGGGACCGGAAGGTTTGAGTACCGCCGCTCTCGTCGCGGTCATGGAAAATAAAAACCGCCTCTGCGTGAACTTCTATGAAGAACTCGTTTCCGGAAATCTCACCATTTCCGGTAATTACCCCTACGAACCCCGGGCAGTCATCCGCTTCACCGCTCCGGAAAAGTGTACTCTGGCACTCCGCACCCCGGAGTTCCTTGTTTCCGTCAAACTCAACGGCGAAGAACTCCCTTTCACCATCGGCAAATATCTGGAAATCGACCGTAATTGGAGCGAAAAGGATGAAATCATTCTGGAATTTGACTTCTCTCTCAAAGAGTTGACCGCTCCCGGAAATAAAGGCTTTGTTGCCATCAAACGCGGACCATTGGTGCTGGCAAAAGATTCCCGCGGCATCGTGCCGGAAGCCAAAGTCCACGAAGTGTGGCACGGAATCGACCTCTGCGAATATGCCGTTGCCGGAAACTTGATGACCAAAGAAAACACCCTTTCCGTCTGGCTCCCTCTCACGAGGGTTTGATGTCGCGGCGCTCCGTTGTCGCGCCTTGATCGACGCTTTTGAGAAAAGCTTAGCAAAACTCAGTGGAGTAACACCCACTGGGTTTTTCTTTGCCTTTTTCGCGCCCCGGCTTCCGCCTTCGCCAAGGCTGCGGCGGGACAAGTCGCTGGGGAGCGGGATTGCCGTGGAAAACAGCTTGGCAAAACTCAGTGGAGTAACACCCGCTGGGTTTTTCTTTCCCCTTCACAGGGGGTTGAAGTCGCGGCGCACCAATAAACCTCCGTACTCATTGTATATTATTCCCCGGTTATCAGATAGCAGTTGCTCCCTTTGGCGAGAATGGGTAT
>JAZUPS010000134.1:0-3447 GCA_045605305.1 Victivallaceae bacterium | reverse complement strand
ATGAAGTTTTTGAACTGGAGAAAATGAGCAATCTTATTCCGCGTCTGGCTGTAAAAACAGCAATTCTTTGTGTTCCTCACAAAGAAGCCGCATACGTTGCAGAGCAGCTTATAAAGTGTGGAATCAATCGCATTTTGAATTGGAGCGGAGAATTTCTTACAACAAAAACAAACACCGCGATTCTGAATGAAGAACCGCCCAGTGTCAATGTTGAAAACTGAGAAAGGAGCCTGATATGGGTGTCAAAATGACAATATGCATTGGCAGCAGTTGTTTCGCCAGAGGTAATGCTGAAAATGTAAAAATAGTTGAAGATTTTATCGCCCAACGGGGACTTTCGGACGAACTGGATATTGAATTGTCAGGCGGATTGTGTACCAACAATTGCCCTGACGGACCAGTAGTCATTGTCAATGAAAAAATTTACAAACATGTAAATGCGGATGTAATGCAAGAAATAATGGAACATTATTTTCCGCGGAAGAGAATTGAGAAATGATTAAGACGGCTCCGGTATATACCACAGAAAACGAATGTCAGGATTGCTATAAATGCGTTCGTCATTGCCATTGCAAGGCAATTCGTATTGTAGATGGGAAAGCATCTGTAATTGCAGAAAACTGTGTTGCTTGTGGTGAATGCGTAAAAGTCTGCCCATCGCATGCTAAAAAGATTCGGACTGATCTTCCCAGATTGCGGCAATTGCTCGGAACTAATGTAAAGCTTTACGCATCAATTGCACCGAGTTTTACAGCATACTTCCCTGGTACAACTATCGGACAACTTGCAACGGCATTGAAAAAAATTGGTTTTGCCGGAGTCGCTGAAACCGCTGTCGGGGCCCAAACGGTCAGCTGTCAAACTGCAGATTTTTTGAAAAACACAAATCTGAGCATTGTTATTTCAAGTGCATGTCCGGCATGTGTTGATTATATAAGAAAATATCACCCCAAATATACTGCCAATATCGTTCCGTTGTATTCTCCTGTTATGGCCCATTGCCAAATGATCAAAGAGCAGTTCGGCGAGGATTGCAAGGTAGTATTTTTTGGCCCGTGTGCTGCAAAAAAGAACGAGGCGGATCGTAATCCGGAAACACTTTCCCTAGCTGTCACTTTTGCGGTGCTCGAAGAATTATTTGAGGAAAATGGAATTACTCCCATGGCAGAGGAAGAATCCCCGCTTTTCATGGATAAGGCGGAAGAAGGCCGTTTTTATGCCATCGAGGGAGGAATGAACGATACATTGCGTGATGACAATCGTGGAGTCCGTTACATATCTGTTTCCGGCTTGGATAATCTTGATCGAATGCTTCGATTCTATAATGGCAGTATCGGTGAGCGCAAGATTTTTTTAGAAGCTCTTGCTTGTCCAGGCGGTTGTATCAATGGTCCGGTAATTCCGGCCGCATATGCCGGTGGTCTGGATATTATAGCTGAAACAGACAAAATCAGTACAATGGAATCAAGCTCAAAACGGAATGTCCCAAATAATATTGAAGAAAAATTTTCTGCTGAATCATTGCCAAAATGCAACGTTTCAGAAAAAGAGCTTACCATTGCTTTAGCGAGAGTCGGAAAATTTACCAGAGAAGATGAACTGAATTGCGGTGCTTGCGGTTATAATACTTGCCGTGAATTTGCGACAGCTTTGCTTCAGCACAAAGCAGAAGAGGCAATGTGTCATACATATTTGAGGAAAAACTTTGAACGTACAAGTAATGCTTTGATCCGTTTCATTCCAGCAGCAGTGGTTATGGTCGATGAAAACCTTAACATTTGCGAATGTAATCGGAATTTCGCCATGATGAGTGGGATGACAGAGGTTTATGACGCACTTGGTAACTTGAACACAATTGCCATTGATAATGCATTGCCTGGATTCTCAGAATTATTTTCCAGTGTCATCAGCAATGGCGGTGAAATTGAGAAATTCAATCAAAAGTTACAAGACAAAATTGTTAATATAAGTGTATTTTCCATAGCACATGGAAAATCGGCAGGAGCTGTAATTCAGGACATTACAAAGAATGAGCTACAAAGAGAACATATCGCTGAAAAGGCACGCGAAGTCATTCGTAAAAATGTGTTGACTGTTCAGCAGGTGGCGCGTCTTTTCGGTGAACATGTTGCAGACACAGAAATATTACTCAATGAAATTGCCGGAAGTTACGAGCGGCGCGGAGGAAAATAATGTATTCGCAACTGTTCGTGGAAATGGAATCGTTCCAGTTCACAAAAACTGGTCAAGCGGCATGCGGAGACGATATCCAGATCAAGGTACTGAAAGATGAAAACCGTTATCTTGCTGTTCTTTCAGATGGTCTTGGCAGTGGTGTTAAAGCTCATGTCCTTGCAAATATGACTACAACAATGGCTTTACGTTATCTGCAATCCAATATGGACACGCTGCAGTCTGTAGAAACAATTATGGACTCTTTGCCGGTTTGTGAAGTGAGAAAAATCAGTTATTCAACTTTTTCAATGATTGATCTGCGTTTGGGTGGAATTACACGAATTGTTGAGATGGGAAACCCGCAATATATTCAATTGCGTGGCACTGAAGAAATTCAACCGCTGAAGCATGAAACTATTGTATCTAAACATTGGCCTGATCGTCAGGTAGAATGCTATGAGTTGAAGATGGAACCGGGAGACCGTTTAATTGTGAGTTCTGATGGCGTTACCCAATCCGGACTCGGAGAAGGACCGCAATATCGTTTCGGATGGCGGCGTTCCGGAGAAATGGCATATGCCCGGGAACGAATTGCAAGCAATCCGGAAATATCTTCGTTTTCCCTGGCACGTTCTATTGCATACCAGGCATATGGGATTTCCAAGAACACTTGCAAAGACGATATTTCTTGTATGGTTATTTATATGAGAAAACCTCGCGTGATGCGTCTTCTGACTGGCCCCCCGTTTCACAAAGATCATGATATTGACTTTGCAAAGCGAGCCGATTTAGGTGAAGATCACACGATTGTATGCGGCGGAACAACTGCAAATATTTTGGAAAGAATTATTGGAAGAAAGGTCGAAATAGATATTTCAAAGCTCAGAAGGGATGATAAACTCCCTCCGGCAGGAAGATTGCCGGGGGTCGCAATGGTGACAGAAGGAATTCTTACACTGACGCGGGTTTGCAAAGCTCTTGAGAATTCTGAGCCAACAGATAATCTTCCTGTAACAGCAAGAAAGATTATTGAAATGATGAGGCAGCATGACAAAATAGAGTTTATAGTCGGAACAAAAGTTAATGAAGCTCAACAAGATCCAAGCTTGCCGCAAGATTTGGAACTGCGTCGTGGAATAATACGGAGAATATCAGCAGCACTGAATCAGAAGTTGCGTAAGGAAACTGAAATAACATTCTTTTAACCAAAGGAGAAAAAAAATGAAAAAAATGCAACTTGAAATCTGTTGCGGAACCACCTGTTACATGTTG
>JAZUPS010000133.1:0-3502 GCA_045605305.1 Victivallaceae bacterium | reverse complement strand
CGCTACCGCACCGGACTTGCCAATACCGAATCGCTCAACTGGCTCGGCGGCACCAAAGAGGGGCTGCAGATGGATTTTTCCAACAATCACACTGTTTTCTATGAAGATGCGAACAAGCTCGGTACCGGTGTGGCATTTTCTCTTGAAGATGACCAGTCCCGTCTGATCCTCAATGCCGTTGTCAACAACGGACTTGTCGAGATGTTTTCTCCGGTTCTCGCACTGCCGCCGGGCAAAGAGTTCACCTGTCACTACAAACTGCACTCCGTCAAATCCGGCGGTTACTGGAGCTTCATCAACTCTCTGCGTGAAATGCGCGGCCTCAACAAACGCGGTCTGGATGCCCCCTTCTTCTGGGCTCCCATTCCCCCGCATATCAACGGCAAAAACATTGATGAACGCATCGTTGCCAACCTCGGTTCAATGGGCAAAATCTATGTTTGCATAACTCCGTGGTTCGGCAATCTCGGCAGAAGTGTCATGCACAAAAAACTCCCTGCCGGTGCCTCTTATACCGAGGAATATTTCCGTCAGCGCATCGCGGAACGCAATCAGATATCCGACAAACTCAAACAGTACAAAAGATTGCTGCCTGAAGCAAAAATCATGTGTCTGCACCATCCGGCGATGCTTACCACATATATGCCGGAGTTCGAGCGCAATCCGCTTGCCATCACCGCTATACGCAATGCCGACGGCTCAGCGTATTATCATGAAGGATACAACGAACTTATCCTGAAAGAAAAACGCAAAGAGGGCTGGTCGATCATCTACTATCTGCCCAAACCGGGCAATCCGTGGTATAATATGGTTATGGAGGAGGTCGATTACGCGATCGCTTCCGGAGCGGACGGAATCTATTTCGATGAATTTTCCTTCCAGACTCCGCGCCACTACCGCCGTTATGATTATTCGGCTTGGGACGGATTTTCCGCTGATATCGACGAAAACGGCAAGATCATTGCCCTTAAAAGCGACAATGCCCGCACCACTGACCTCTTCAAACAGGCGCTGCTTCAGAAGTTGACCTCTCAGGGCAAAACCTTCCTCGGCAACGGCGGAGAATGCTCACTGACGATCAACTGTTCTGCCGGATATGCGTTTGTGGAAGGAACATCTCTTATCAACATGCCGATAATCCACCTTTACAACGTGCCGCTGGTGCTGGGCAACTTCGGTGACGAAAACAGCAAAAAAGGAGTGTTTCAGGGAGCGCGCGAAGCACTGAAAATGGGCGGACTTTACACTCCGCATGCCGGAAGCAACCGTTTCCTTTACGGCAGAGACAACTTTATCTGCAAAATGTATCCCATCACCATCAGCGAGATCGGACCGGGATTTATCGCCGGAAAAGAGCGCTTTATCACCCGCAGTTCCGGCACATTCAACTGGAAAGGTGTCGGAGACAGTGACGTGGAACTCTTTATCTACGATGAGACTGGCGACCGCATCAAAGCCGGCAGCAAAGGTAAAGTTGTCAACGGCAAAATCACCCTCACTGTCCCTGAAAACGGTCTGGTTATCGCGGAACTTCCCTGAAAAGGGATAAGTTTATCTCCCGGTCGATGGTGATACTTTCCGGTGTGATCAGACAATCCACCGCCATGATTTTTACCCCGCATCCGGCGGCACGGCGAAGCGTGTCGCCGAATTGGGGGTGCATGGCATCGTTGGGGCAGAAGGTGTGGATTTCTTTCATCTGGATAACGAAGAGTACCCAGGCTTCAAAACCGGCATCGACCGCCCGGATAAGTTCATTGAGGTGTTTGACTCCTCTTTTCGTCGGCGCATCGGGAAAAAGAGCTGTACCGTCATTTTCCAGAGTGACTCCTTTGACTTCGATAAATGCTTTGCGTTCACCGTCTTGGGCAAATATGTCAAAACGGGAACTTCCCCAGCTGACCTCTCTGCGGAATGTAGCTTCGGGGGAAAAATATCCGGAAACGGGCAGCCATTCCCAAGCTGCGGCGTTGGGTATCTGGGAATCCATATTGATCAGAAGCGGAGCTTTGCCGGGGAGCAGTTTTCTGACAGCGATCAGGTCATAGAGGGTTTTGCGTGCCGGATTGGCGGATTTTTCCAGATAAACTTCCACACCGGGGAGCAAAAGTTCCCGGCATCTGCCGGTATTTTTGACATGGACTATCTCCATTTTTCCATCAACTTCCACTTCCGCAACGAAGCGGTTCCGGCGGAAGATGAATTTCCCGGGGACGATGTTGCAATATTTCATAATGTCAGGGTAATTCTTTCCACATTAAACTCTTTCTGCCGGATAAGAGCGCGCTCCCAAAACGGAAATCCCAAAAACAGCAGAAACAACTCATTTTCACTTCTCCTGAGGATAATTTACCACCGGAAGAGCTGTTTTTCAACCGGCACTTGGAATTACCTCTGAAAGTTTATTTTTCCCCATCCGGAAAAACTCTTCTCCCCATCCGGGGAGAGGGGATTTTTTTTCAGCTCAACTCTTATCAAACTCTTATCATCCATATTGTTAAACACTTTTGCACAGTATTGCAAAAAATATTCTTCCGGTGGTACTGTGTTTGGTGAAAAGGGATATAAATCAGTTTTGTTTTTGGAGAAAAACGATATGCCGTCAATGCCTGAAGCATACCGGATCATGGAGTGGATAAAGCCGCAAATTTTTAATGGCACACTGCCTGACAGCTGTCAGCTGCTGCGGATGCGGCAGTGTGCCGATTTTGTCATGTGTTTACGCCAGAGCGGAGAATTTGGTTTCCCATTCGCTTCCGACACTCTGGAAATATTGCCAGGTGGTGGAATCCGCTCCGTTGACGTACAATACGCCGATGTCGCCGGAGCCGGTACGAATACGGAGGTCATCAATGCCGTCACCGTTGAAGTCGGCGATCTGTTCAATGGAGTTGGTGTTTTTGCAAATTCCCATAAAACCATCGACCGAACCATCTTCAACCAGCCATGCTCCTACCCAGCCGTCAGCTTTCTGCAAGAGGACATCATCCACACCGTCGCCATTGAAGTCGCCCGTTCCCACGATGCTCATATCGTTGGCAAGGGTGTCCAAATTTGCCCATTTAACGGTGCCATCAGCTTGAGTGAGGAAAGTTCCGGCAAATCCGGCATCGTGACGGAGGACGGTATCATCCAGACCGTCACCATTGAGGTCGCCCACTGCGGCAACACTCCACTCTTTACCCAGACCTTTGAGGTAGTGCCAGCCGGTACCGTCCGTACCGAAGAATCCGAGGTCGCCGCCGGTGGAGCGAAGCAGAATATCCGTTGCTCCGTCGCCATTGAAGTCACCCAGTCCGAGGACGTTGGTAGTGGCATTGACTGCCATGATGTTTTTGTATCCGGTAACTTTGCCCTCAACCACGTTCCAGGCGCCCACGGAATTTTCGTTGGTAAAGAAGATATCCTGACCGTCATTTTCCGTACCGTAGAGCCTGCCCGTCCCGAGCATTTCAATATCGCTGCTCAGATAGGAGAGATCTCCCCATTTGATAACCGATTT
>JAZUPS010000132.1:0-4681 GCA_045605305.1 Victivallaceae bacterium | reverse complement strand
ATATCTTTGTAACTTTCAAACTCTAAAAGCAGCGGATTGAATAATTTAAAACGGCGCAGCAGAGAATTTGATTCATAGTTGAAAAGGAAAAATGGAGCCATGCATCCGCCGTTGGAATAGTAATTGAAAAGCGGCCAAATCCATGCCCATTGGCTGTCGTCACCGAACTTCATATCCGCCAGAGGATAGAAAAAGTGATGATCTCCACCGGAATAATGGTAAAGCAGTATACCGATATTCAGCATATTAAGTTTATCGTGCGAGCGTTTGAACGATACAAGCGGCGAATATAATGTGTCTTCACAAAAGCCTTTTTCACATTTTTTATTCTCGTAATACGCAAGCGGAATGAAGCAATAGGATTTGAGATCATCACTGTCAGAGGAAGAATAGACGAAATTCAGAAAATAAGTCCAATCTTTACCCTGTCCGTAAATCGGAAAAACAAGGAACATATCCTTTGTCTTGAATACATTGCCGATCCAAAGCAGATCTTCGCTTTTACAAAATAACGGCAATACGCCGAAATTGTCGTTATCCACATAAAACGATGCCGGAAATACCCACACAAACTCGCTGCATTTGTAAAACAGCGGCAAGACAGCATAATTGCCATATTTTTTGCTGTACCACGACGCAGGGAATACCCACACAAACTCATCATCGTGTATAAAAAACGGCAGCAATCCGAAATTTTCTTTTCCCTTCCAATAGTAAGGACCGACCCATCCTTCTCTATCATTGAATGCACACAATGGCCATAAGATCCCCTGTTCTTTTCCGTCACGGTGATAAAACGGCCGCACAGCAAAGCCGCGGTCACCAATGACGATCAGCGGAAAAAGAATCGATTGCCGTTTTCCTTCCTTGTAATAAAGGGGAAAAAGGTTGACCCCGTCCCGATAAAAAGAGTTGTTCCCGGAAGCAAAGGGAGTATTGCGAGCCAGACGATCTCCGCTGACACACCCGGTCAGGAGCAGAACTGCTCCCAACACAAAAAATATAAATAACAGATTTTTCATTTATTCTCCTCTTTGCCGGTAATAAAGATTGCTTTTATGGCATTTTTTATTTTCAACAGTCGGGCGGCAGATTGCTGTTTCTTTTGATATGCCTCGGCATTTTCCCATTTATGAGGGCAATCTTCTCGTAAATCCAATGGGAAACCGTCTATCGGCTTTTTAATGATTTTTATTTTTGCGGGTTTATATAAATTGTTTTTCTTCCAATCCATATCCTTGATTCGTTCAAAGATTCTTTCAGGGACAATCAATCCACCATACTCGTACATAGTGGCATAATCAAATGTCCCGTCTACATAAAAGAAAGATGATGAGATATAACGCAAGCGGTTACATTCAGAACAAAGGTAGCGGCTTGTGGTATCAATACACTTTCCACGGGGTTGAATAGAGTTTAGAGGGCGAATGGTCACCCATTCATCACAATGCTCTCCTAACCGCAAAACGCTTGTATCAAATGGACTTTTACTGCAATCAAGTGTCTCTACAGGATAATACAGTTTGCCGATAGAAAAGTTTTTCAGTACATTATCCAATCCCAATTGTTCGAGAAAACTTTTTTTTGCAATATGCACAGAAAAATGATGATTATATACCTTATCAGATATGATGAAATCATACACACTCTTTTTGCTCAATAATTTCGGATCTGCCAGAACAGCATCCGGACAACGGTCGATTGGATAAAATTGCCGACACGAATGACAAACGTTGAAGTTATCTAATAAAATCTTACCGTAGATATATTCATTTCCACGGGGTACAATTTCATACATGTTTTTCATTCTATCTCCTCGACCGGATGTTCATTTGGCCGGATGACTCTTTTAGGAAAGAATTTGGATTGATAATATTTTTTGCTTTCGCCGTTCAGAGGGGTGAGTTTATTCCATTGCGGAACTTTTATCACCTTTTGCGGGAAGCGTCCGGCAAAAGCACCTTTGTCTAAAATACAGGTTTGAATAAATCCCCAACCGTGACGGTGAAAATGTTTGCTTTTGAAATCAGGCAGAGCAGATAATTTTTGCGAAAAAAAACGGATTTCCCGACTGACGGGATCAGCGATTACCACCAGAATATCATCATCTTTTTCCGGAGAAACTAAACAAATCTCTTCGTACATCACTGAAGAAAACGGCTTCCATTCCGGCATCCAGCGGTGCGAACCTCCGATTTCTCCGCCGACACGCCGAAGATAAAGGGCGAATTCAGCAGGCCAAATTATCTTACCATCACGACGGTACAATACTGCGATTCGGCAGGAAACAGCCGCCTTGCGCAAAAAACCTTTATTTAAATATCTTTGGAGTTGTTCATTAGTCAGTTCTCTGCTTGGAACTTCGCTCAATCCGCCTTTATCCGTTTTAATCAGCCAACCGGTATCTTTTTCATAAGGAATTTCTGCGGGAATATCAAAATAAAAAATCGTTCGCGGCGTTGAATCACTGTTTGCATCAACATATTCTCCGACTTCCGCTTTGATTGAATTGCTCACCCCGTCAACGACCATGACCGGCAGCAGCACTATTCCGTACAACACCTTGCACCCCGTCAGGAGCAGAACTGCCCCCAACACAAAAAATATAAATAACAGTCTTTTCATTTTTGCTCCGTTCAGAAAAAGTTTGTATAATCATTGCCGTCATCCGGAACATACAAAACCCGGTCATGAAGCAGCATTTCCCCAAATCCAAACAGCGGATATTTTTCCTCCCACATTTCAACTGCGGTATGATAAGAATGGTGTTCCGGGTGTCCGGTCTTTTCAAAGGCTTTAACTATAGCATTGATATAACGCGGAGAAATCAGATTGTGTGTGTAAATTCCGCCGCAATGAAACAGACATTCCTGATATTCTTCCGCCATCTCCCACTTACCCGGTAATTTGGAAAATTCTTCTTTCAAAGCGGCTTCGCCCAGTTCAAATTCCTGCACAAGTTCCTCTGGGGAAATTTTTTTCAAAAATTCTTTTTCGCTGTCTGACGATTGAGAAAGTTTGCTGAATTCTTCTTGCGAAACAACCTTGATTTCGTAAAGTTTCGGCGTAAATGTCGCCCGCAATACCAACCAATTACGGACAAGATAATCGTAAAAGAATTGCACAAAAATATTTTCTCTATTTTCTGTTTCAGGTTCTGTTCTCATTGGCGACCAGTTTTTTTCGACAAAACTTTTGAATTTCAGAAATTCCGGCTGCAAATCTTCTGCCGGCAGTGAATGTTCCCATTTCTTTATAAAATACTTCAAAGCAGCACATTCACCAGTATAAAATCCATAATCGACATCTGCGGAGATCCATTGAGTGAACTTTTCAAACAATTTGCGGATGATCGCGGGGGTATTTAAACGGTCACATGCGATAAACAAGCCGTCCCGGAAACCTTTTGAAATCTTGTCCAAGAATTCAATGACTTTAGCTTCATATTTTTTGTCGCAGCCCAAATATGCAAATAACAATTGGTAGTTGCTGTAATCAAATTCTGTTTGGAAAATAATCTTTTCCAATTTATCGCTAACCAGACAGCCTTTTTCTGGCAGCATCTTGCAAATTTCTCCAATAATATCAAAATCAAGATACTTGCGTTCAATCACTGCATTGAACAGCTGCACAAGTTCTGCATCCGTGCAATCTGAAAAAATACATTTTTCATCCAACAGGCGCGGAAAATGTTCAAAGTCATTACACAGAACGATTTCACAGGATTCTTCCGGATCAAAAACACAGTCATATTCTAAATTATTCAGCTTGAGCTGACGAATGATGATTTCATTGACTTCATTTACTGATGTCATTTGTTTTCCTCCGTAAGAGAAATATCCTCTTTTACGATCCAATAATATATTTCAATGGGAGTATAAACTGCGATTGCAAGCAAAAGGCATATAACAGAGATGAAAACCATATTTTGCCATTCTATTCCGACTGCGTAAAACAGAGTGTCAAAGCAGCCGAAGCCGAAATACCCGCTGTGATTTGAAAAGCCATCCACATCACAGTAATTCAGCAAATTCGGGATGGCAACTCCCAATACACAAAGCACCGGAAGAACAATTTTCCGCATATACCACGGACGGGATGTTTTCATTTTTGCTCCTCCGGTTCAGTATCATCGACTTCCCAAGAGTAAGCGATGAGCGAAATACCATCCAGCCGGGCGATTTCCATAGCTGTTCTTCTGGCTTTGAGAACTTTGCTGAAAAGACAGCTAAACCAACAGGGCGGCTTCTCCCAGAACGGGGCTTCAAGCAGTTCTTTGACGATCCATCCGCAGCTTGCAAGAAAATCTCTTGCATCCATTTCTGCTTCAGACAACTCATGATTGTTTTTTATATCCCGATTTAGAAAACAATGTACTTCTGCGCCGATATATTTTTCTTCAAACCATACAGTTTTGTCCGGAATACACTCATAACTGAATACCTGCAAAGCATTACGCGGTCTTGTTGGTATGATATAATTTTTTTTCATCTCAGCCTCTTGAATAAAGTTCAAAATCATACATCATCAGTGTAATATAGCATCGGCAAGATAAATTTCAATTTGCGATTTTCTTTTATTTGCAACAAATTTGCAAGGATGATGCCAACGGGGTTCTCATCCGGCTTTTGCCGCAACCGCCGCAACACGCCCCTTAAAGCGCAAAAAGAGGCGGCAAGTT
>JAZUPS010000131.1:0-4983 GCA_045605305.1 Victivallaceae bacterium | reverse complement strand
CAAACATGAAGCACTTGCTTCGCAAGTATGATGCGGCGTATTTTTGTGACGGGATCGGGACTTTTCTTTCATTTTCTACACTCCTTTATGATTGGTGGTAAGGGGAACACCGGTGTACTTTTTCCGGACAATCATAAATATACTGTATTTTTTTTCAAAAAACCTTGAAGCCAGTGCCAATGTATGGTATATTAGTGCCGAAAAGAAAAATCCATGAAAGGAGCTTTATCCGGTATGAACTATATGGCGGAAAATAATTTGCCCTTGTGGCAGCAGTTTTCCATCGGTATCCGGCGTATTGCCGCCGGAAATCATGCGGAACGGAATTTTCACGATCACCACTTTTCGGAAATCGTTCTGATCCGGCAATCTGACGGCACTGTTCACTGGGCAGAGGGAAAATCCTGCATCCTTCAGCGGGGCGATATACTGCTTTTGCATCCGGGAAGAGTTCACGGCTATCAGAATTGTGCCTCTCTGGAGTTGATAAATCTGCTCTACAAAGCCGACCGTCTGCCCCTGCCGCTTCTGGATGGGGCGGATATGGCACTTTTCCCCTATCTCATTTCTGCCCGCCTTGCCGAATCACTTCCGCCGGAAGAGCCGGTTTTGTCGCTGGATGAAGAGGCGATCGGGAATATGGAAAAGTATATATCGGAACTGGAACGGGAGTTGAATGGCAATCTGCCGGGCAGAAATCTGCGCGTATTCATTATTTTCATGGAGATTCTCACCCTGCTGGGCCGTGCCGGAAAGACGGAAAGGAAAAAGGAAAATCTCAATCAGGCATCGGCGGCGCTGAGTTATTTGAATATGCACTTCCGGGAGCCGGTATCTATTGATCATCTGGCGAAAATTTCCAACCTCAGCCGCCGATCCCTTTTCCGCCACTTCCGGGAGCTTACCGGAATGACCCCCGCCGCCTATTGCCGCCGGAAACAGTTGGAGTATGCCGCCGACCTTTTGCGCAGCAGCAGAATGCCGCTGGCGGTTATCGCTGATGAGTGCGGATTGTATGATTCCAACTATCTGATCAAATGTTTTACTGCTGTTTTCGGTTGTTCGCCGGGAAAGTTCCGCCAGGAACATGAAAACCGGAGTGATACCCGCTCCGGCAAAGAGCTTATTCCAGATCGCCTTTGCGGTAATTGATCGACTCAAAGAGATGTTCTTCGCTGATTTGGCTTTTGCCATCCAAATCAGCGATGGTGCGCGCCACTTTCAATATTCTGGTGTATGCCCGGGGACTGAGTTTGAAGCGGCTTATGGCATCCCGGAGCAGTTTTTCTCCGGATGAGGGAAGGGCGCAGAAGTTCTGAAGCATTTTCGCTGTCAACTGACTGTTGTTGTAGATCCCGGAATCCTGATAACGCTCCTGCTGGATTTTTCTGGCGGCGGCGACCCGGGCGGCAATGACGGCACTGGATTCGCCATCCGGCGCTTTAAGCAGCTCTTCCTGGGAGAGCTGGCGCACCGGAACCCGCAAGTCGATGCGGTCAAGGAGGGGACCGGAAAGTTTTTTCAAATAACGGCGTTTTTCTTCCGCTTTGCATTGACAGCCCAATTCCACTTCACCTCTGCCGCAGGGGCAGGGATTCATGGCGGCGCAGAGCATGAACCTTGCGGGGAAGGCAAAACTTCCCGAGGCGCGGGAGACGGTGACAACTCCATCTTCCAAAGGTTGACGGAGAACTTCCAGCACATTGCGCTTGAATTCCGGCAGTTCGTCGAGAAAAAGCACTCCGTTGTGCGCCAGACTTATTTCTCCCGGGCGGGGATCACGACCGCCGCCGATCAATCCGGCATCGGAAATGGTGTGGTGCGGGGAACGGAAGGGGCGCTGGTTCATCAGCGGATTGGTACTTGAAAGCAGACCAAGCACGCTGTAAATGCGGCTGGTTTCCAGAGTTTCTTCAAAGGTCATGGGCGGCAGGATACCGGGCAGGCGCATGGCAAGCATGGATTTACCGGTTCCGGGAGGGCCAACGAGCAGAGAGTTGTGACTTCCGGCGGCGGCGATCTCCAAAGCTCTTCTGGCGGCAAGCTGACCTTTGACCTCATCAAAGTCATAACCTCTGGTTCCTGAAATGGCATCTTCAAGTTTTGCCTTTACCGGAGTGCCGTGCCCCTGATTGACCAGTTCCACCGCTTGCGCGAGAGAACTTATGGCGAATACCGGAACTCTGCCATTGGCGGCGAGGGCGGCTTCTTTGGCGTTGGCCTCGGGTACGAAGAGGGCGGAAACCTTCTTTTCGGCGGCGATGCTGGCGGCAATGGGCAATGCTCCTTTGACCGGACGGACTGAACCATCCAATCCCAGTTCACCGAGAACGGCGATCCTGCCCAATCTTTCCACATCCACATTGCCGGTGGCACCCAGCAGCCCCAGGGCGATCCCGAGGTCAAATGCCGCACCCTCTTTCCGCAAATCTGCCGGGGCGAGGTTGACCACCGTAAAGCCTTTGGGCGGAATGAATTTGGAACTGACAAAAGCTGAATAGATCCGGTCGCGGCTCTCTTTTACTGCCGTATCGGGCAAGCCGACGATGGAAATGGAACTTTCCTTGAGCGATACGGAGGATACTCCGGTCAAATTCACTTCGATCTCAATGGGATAGGCATCGACCCCGATAACGGTGGCGGAATAGAGTTTTGCAACCATGATAACTTATTTTCCTTCAGTAAGAAATGGCAGTTCTGCCACCGGGTTCAGATCATGCAGAGCCGGCAGCGCTGTGCCGTATTGTTTCCACTGCCCGGCATCGGTTTTTATTCCGTAAAACTTCACTCTTTCAACCATCTGGGCAGTCAGTTTCCCATCGGCATCAATGCTGCTTGCCGCCGCGAGAGTTGTTACTTGTTTTTGCGGGTCGAATTTCAGCGCCCTGCGGTGGGGAATACGGATCTGGTCAAGGTAAAAGTGTGCGAGAAAAAGTTTGCCTTGCGGGTCATTGATACATTTGCCTGATTCAATATCCTTTTCTGCGGCGTAACGGTCAAAGATCACGCCGTTTTCATCTTTGCGGGTAAATTTCGGGTATCCGGCAAATATCTGCTCCCGGCGGCGCTGCCAGTGGTGACGGATGTAAGCGGCGTTGCGCATAAGGGTCTTTCGCAGAAACTTTTCAGGAGAATTTACTCCGGATGAAGCAAAGAGTTCAAGCAGTTCCTCATCCCCCATTACCGCCCGGAACTCTGTAAGGATATGGTATTTGATCTTTTGCGGGATGAATTTTACCAGAAAGGGGGGGATTTTAGTGATGGAATCCACATCCACCAGCACCAATTCATTTTTTTCCGGCGAATAGAGCAGATTGCCCAGATGAAAATCCCGGTGGATAAAGCCTGCGGCAAGCATTTTTCTGACTAAGGCTGTCAATCGGATAAAAAACTCTTTTCCGGGGGTGTTTTCCCGGATGAACTCCTCCAGCGGCACACCGTCAAAGGCTTTCGTGGCAAGGAAATTGCCGAATCCGGATTTGCCGTAAAAGAGCGCCTCAGTTACCGGGATACCGGCATCCTGCAATTTTGCGGCACACTCAAACTCTCTGCCAAATGAGTGATCTTTTCTGCGGTCAACTTTGATGAAAATATCCCCCGCCCGGCGGACTTCCCGGACTTTGCCGCTTTTTACCACCGTGGCAGAGTTGAAAAGCTCTTCCAGATTATCCGGGATTTCCATCATCCGATCACCCCGGTAAGAAAGAGCGTGCCGCCGAAGCGGCGGAATTGTTTATTTTGCGGGAATTCCACCGTGATAAACTCCCCCATAGCGCCGGGAGTATCAGGAATTTCCCAGATCATCACCGTGCCGGCAAGGGCGGAGCGGAACTCCTCATTTGCCGCAAGCTGCCGGAAAAACTCCGCTGATTTTGCGTATGGCGGGTCGGCAAAGAGAATATCCGCTTTTTCCGGGAGCATACTTCGCCAGCGGCTGAAGTTGAGGATGTCGAAATCGGCGGCGATCATCTCGGTTTCCACTCCGGCGGCGGCGACCCGGCGACAGTTCTCTTTGATGCAGTTCAGGTGTGCCGGGTCATTTTCCACCATGAATATCCATTTCGCCCCCCGGCTTGCCGCTTCCAGCGCCAGCGCTCCTGAACCGGAACACAGATCGATCACCCCGGAACCTTCCAATTTGCCGTTCAGGCTGTCAAAGAGAGCCTTCCGGGCGCGGATGGCAGTGGGACGGACTGCACAGTCAGGCAGTTCGGTCAGTTGCAGATTACGGGCTTTGCCGGAGATAATATTCATAAAAAAATCCTTCCTGCAGATTAAAATAGCACCGGAAAAGCATTATTTCAAAGAGAAGACCTTTAAAAGAGCGCAAATTGGTGATATTTTATAGAAAATCATCTCAATACACAATGGAGATTTCAGAAAATGGATGAGTTGCTTTACGCGATAGATTTGAGTGACCCCAGCGGTGAATTTGAACCGGCATCGGAGCTGCTCAACGCTTTGGAAATGGAGTTCAGCAGTTTTTTTGACCGTGAGAACTGCACCGTCCGGCACACCGTTTACGCGTTGACAGAAGAAGAAGCTCAGGAAAATAAAGTACGCCTGACTGACGCTCTTGTCCAATGGAAAGAGTTCGGTGTGGAACTGGAAATGGGCGATATTTTCACCATTGCCAAATCCGATTGGAGCGAAGCATGGAAAAAATATTTCAAGCCGGTGGAAATCTCTTCCGGCTTGCTGGTGACTCCGGCGTGGATCACTCCGGAAGCCAAAAAATACCAGAAGGTGTTGAAAATCGATACCGGTATGAGTTTCGGTACCGGACAGCATCCGACCACCTTTTACTGTCTGCAAAAAATCGACGATATGGCTGACCGCATATCTTCCATGCTCGATGCCGGATGCGGATCGGGGATACTTTCGGTTGCCGCACTGCTAAAAGGCGTGGAGTATGTCGAAGGTTTCGACTTTGATCCGGATGCGGTGAAGATGACCGAAGAGAACCTTGCTCTCAATGGATTT
>JAZUPS010000130.1:0-3104 GCA_045605305.1 Victivallaceae bacterium | reverse complement strand
TGTGGTGGTGGAGCGTGCTGAAGGTACGGTCAACCCCAAACTTGCCACCGGTGAGATCGAGGTCTCTGCCACCGGCATGGAGATGCTGGGCGAGGCGGATGTACTGCCTTTTCAGGTTGCCAAAGATGACAACGCTCCCGAAGCGATGCGTCTCAAATACCGTTTTCTTGACCTGCGTAAAGAAAAACTTCACAACAACATCATCCTGCGCAGCAAAGTCATCGCCGCCATCCGCGCTTACATGACCGGTGCCGGATTTACCGAATTTCAGACCCCGATCCTGACTGCCAGCAGTCCGGAAGGCGCCCGTGATTATCTGGTTCCCTCCCGTCTGCATCCGGGCAAATTCTACGCTCTGCCGCAGGCTCCCCAGCAGTTCAAGCAGCTGTTGATGGTCTCCGGTTTCGACCGTTACTTCCAGATCGCGCCCTGTTTCCGCGACGAGGATGCCCGTGCCGACCGCAGTCCCGGTGAGTTCTATCAGCTGGATATTGAAATGAGCTTTGTGGAGCAGGATCAGATCTTCGCCGTGGTTGAGGGTCTCTTGCAGGAGATCCTTAAAAAGTTCTCCACCAAGAAGTTTTCCACTGATCCCTTTGTCCGCATCCCCTACCGGGAAGCGATCAGCCGTTTCGGTTCGGATAAACCGGACTTGCGCAACCCGCTGGAAATGATCGATGTTTCGGAATTTTTCAAAGACAGCGAATTCAAGGCGTTTGCTTCCACTGTTGCCAATGGCGGCGTGGTTCGCGCCATCAAAGCGCCCAAAGTTGCCGGTAAACCCCGTAAGTTCTTCGATGATATGATCGCCTTTGCTCAGGAAAACGGAGCCAAAGGCATGGCTTACATCATCTGGAGCGAAGGTACGGAAAAAAGCCCCATCGTCAAATTCCTTTCCCGCGAAGTTATTGACGGCTTGAAGGCCGCCGGAAAAGTGGAAGACGGTGATGCGCTCTTCTTCCTTGCCGACAAAGAGAAGACCGCCTGCAAGATCGGCGGCGCGGTGATTCCCGAATTGGGCCGCCGTCTGGATCTTATCGACCAGAACGAATTCAAATTCTGCTGGATCGTTGACTTCCCCATGTTTGAAGAGGATGAGGAGACCGGAGAGATCATCTTCAGTCACAACCCCTTCTCCATGCCTCAGGGCGGAATGGAAGCGCTCAATACCAAAGCTCCGCTGGATATTCTGGCGTGGCAGTATGATATTGTCTGCAACGGTGTGGAGCTTTCCAGCGGTGCCATCCGCAACCACCGTCCGGAAATCATGTACCGTGCCTTTGAGATCGCCGGTTACGGTCCGGAGACGGTCGATCAGAAATTCGGCGGCATGATCAACGCCTTCAAACTCGGTGCGCCTCCGCACGGCGGTATTGCTCCGGGAGTTGACCGTCTGGTGATGCTGCTGGCGGATGAGCCGAATATCCGTGAGGTCATTGCCTTCCCCTTCAACCAGCAGGCGGAAGACCTGATGATGAATGCCCCCAGCGAAGTTACCCTCAAACAGCTGCGTGAACTTCACATCGAGGTCAAACTTCCTAAGAAACAGGAAAAACCTCAGGAAAATGCCTGAGTTTTCTGACGGAGTAAAGATGTTTTGATCACAAGTCCCCTGATGCCAGATGGCTTCCGGGGACTTTTTTTGAGGTAAAATGGGTTCAGCAAAGAAAAAGATACCGCGCGGTTTCTGGATATGGCTGGCAGCGGCGCTGACAGTGGCGCTTTATGTCATAAGTCAGTCTTACCGTGATGATTTGCGGGATTTTCTGGTGGATGACACCCGTTTTGCTTCCGAAATTGAGACGGCGGCAAAAAGACACGGTCTGCCGCCTCAGCTGGTGCGGGCAGTGGTTCGGCAGGAGAGCAAATTTGATCCCGATGCAGAAGGCAAGGCGGGGGAGATCGGTTTGATGCAGGTCTGGGGCAAAGGTGCGGCGGCGGATTGGGCGCGGGTCAATCAGCGCCCGGTTCCGGCTCAGATGGAACTGTACAATGTGGAGCTGAATCTGGAAATCGGCTGCTGGTATCTGGGAAAAGCGGTGAAAAAGTGGAAAAATTACCGCTGCGGTATCGAACTGGCTCTGGCAGAGTACAATGCCGGAGCGAAGAACAGCGCCCGCTGGAAACCGGAAAATCCCAATGCTCCGGTGGTTGAGCGCATAGATTTTCCGGTCACCCGGAACTATGTACAGCAAATTATGAAATATTACCGTAAATACTCTTCGGAAGCGGGAGGCGGTTTCAAAAATCCTTAAAAAATCCGTGAAATCATCGTGATGATCTCAAATAAGGATGGATTTTTGGATTATTTTTGAAATTATCCTGCTTGCAAAAAAATATTTTTTGTGCTACATTAATCAGAAACTACGATAGTTAAACCAATTTTAACTGGGAAAGAAGATGGATTCGAGACTTGAAAAAGGTTGTTGTGCAGCCGATTTTATGGCTGCCGGTGAGTTGCGCGAACTTCAGTTGGCGCGTTTGCAGAAAATTGTCAAACATGCTTACGACAATGTGGAGTTTTTCCGTAACCGGATGATCGAAAGAAATATCACCCCGGCGGACATCAAAACTCTTGAAGATATCCGGAAACTTCCTTTTTCCAGAAAAGTTGACCTCCGTGACACCTATCCTTTCGGTCTCTGCGCCGTGCCGATGAGCGAGGTCGTGCGCCTGCACGCTTCCAGCGGAACCACCGGTAAACCCATTGTAGTTGCTTACACTAAAGAGGATCTGGATGTCTGGGCAGAGGTGATGAAACGCGGTCTTGCCGGAGCCGGATTGAGCGAAAAAGATATTGTTCAGGTCGCTTACGGTTACGGATTGTTTACCGGCGGTCTGGGCGCCCACGACGGCTGTCAGGCGCTGGGTGCGACGGTGGTTCCGGCTTCGGTGGGCAATACTCAGCGTCAGGTGATGCTGATGCGCGACTTCGGGGTGACGGGTATTTGCTGTACTCCGAGTTATTTTCTGCATCTGATCGAGCAGGCGAAACTTTCCGGCATCGACATGCGTGAACTGCCGGTCAGGGTGGGTATTTTCGGCGCTGAACCCTGGTCACAGGGAATGCGTGAGCAGCTGGAAAAAGGTGCCGGTATCGAAGC